>DMHB01000430.1 GCA_003449595.1 Microscillaceae bacterium
CATTGTCTATTTTTTCTAGTGCTTGGAGGAGGCGTGAAATGATGGCCGAACTGCTGGTATTCAAATACAAAAACATCAACGAAACGTTGATGGGCTTATTAGCAAGCTCATCTTGGTTGATTTCCAGAAAATCGAATAGTTCTTGGTAGAAACTTTCAGAGTCTTCGGGTAGTGAAACCCCCTTGAGTTTAATAATTCCTTGCTTCAGGTTGCAAAAAATTTCGGGTGTTGAAGCAGTTTCTTTGGTGAAAATATTTTCCACAATATTCGTTTTTTGCTGAAATAATAATTCTGATAAAGTTTCTACAAGTGCCATCCATACGCACTCTAAATAAGCACTAATATAATCACTTAAAAATGTTTTGCAAATATTTTTTCTACTTCTTCTCCCTGAAAAACCAAGCTTTCTTGCAAATGTAAAAGCTTTACAGGCACGATTTCGTTGACCAGCAATGGATCGTAAGGGAGAGCAACCCGCACATAATTTTCGGTAAATCCGTGCATCCGTCCATTTTCTATGTCGTTTTCCATCAATACTTGAAAGGTTTTACCGGCTTGTTGCTCGTAAAAAAAGCGCTTTTTCTTGTCAGATAGGATATGAAGCATTTTCGACCGGCGGCTACGCTCGGCTTGGGGTACTACCCCTTCCAACTGCAAAGCACGGGTGTTGGCTCGCTCCGAATAAGTAAATACATGCAGGTAAGAAATAGGCAATTCATTTAGAAAACGGTAAGTCTCCAAAAAATCTGGTTCGGTTTCACCCGGAAAACCCACAATGACATCGACCCCAATACAACAATCCGGCATCGTTTGCTTGATATGTGCAATGCGTTGGGCGTACAGTTCGGTCGTATATCGCCGGTTCATCGCACGCAATACCTTGTCGGAACCAGATTGAAGCGGAATATGAAAATGAGGAACAAATTTTTGCGAAGAAGCTACAAAATCAATAATGTCGTGGCTGAGTAAGTTAGGTTCAATAGAAGAAATACGGAAGCGTTTGATGCCCTCGATGGTGTCTAATTTTTTGACTAAATCAATGAACCGCTCCACACGTCTTCCTTGCTGAATACCAAAATCGCCTGTATTTACGCCGGTAAGCACTATTTCCTTTACGTTGGTTTGGGCTACAATTTCCTCTACTTTTGCTACAATGCTTTGGATGCTATCGCTTCTGCTTTCGCCACGAGCCAAAGGAATGGTGCAAAAAGCACAATGGTAGTTACACCCATCTTGCACCTTTAAGAATGTGCGCGTTCTATCGCCATAGGAATAAGCACTTTCGAACCGATCTGCTTGGGTAACTTCTTGGCAAAATACTTCTGCCTTGGGTTTCTTTTCAAAGGTAGGTAGCAAATCGAGCAGCATAAACTTTTCGGCTGCTCCCAGTACCACATCAACGCCTTCAATAGCCGCGATTTCTTGGGGTTTGAGTTGTGCATAACAGCCAATAATGGCAATGAATGCAGCTGGAGAAATTTGTTGGGCTTCACTTACCAGCTTTTTACATTTTTTATCGGCGTTTTCAGTAACAGAGCAAGTGTTGATGATGTAAATATCGGGCTTATCCGTAAAGTCAACCCGTTGGAAACCTTTTGCCTCAAATTGACGCGCAATGGTTGAGGTTTCTGAATAATTGAGTTTGCACCCTAAGGTATAGAAAGCCACTTTTTTCATAGAGGCAAAACTACAAAAAATACTTGTATTACTAAGTCAGCCATATGTTAAAACCTTCTGTTTGCCTTTTATTTAGGCAGTTGCTATCAAAATCAGAAAAAAGTATTGCCTTGTTGTGCCATTGGCTAAGGTAGAAAAATTTTGATCCAATGTTAATTTAATGTTAAATTTGCGTTAATAAAAGTAAAGTAAATGTTGCCAAATTGTAAATTTTGAGTGAAGATGCAAAAATTTTTGAGAAACCCTTTGCAGGATGACAAAACCCTACAAGCCAACTTTCTGAGTAAAAAACGGGGGTCTTTTTATTATTTTCGTTCGATGTGTATGCGTATGCAAGAACGGTTTGCAGATTTGATGGAGCACGAACCAATGCCTCAGGTTTTTTTGCACGGCAATCCGCACGTCGAAAACTATGTGATAACGCAGCAAGGTGCCGCGATGGTTGATTTTGACCGCGCTCGCTTAGGGCCGTATGCGTGGGATTTGGTGCGTTTTCTTAGCTCGGCTATTTTGAAATCGAAACTCAAAACCAAAAAATTACCAAAATTAGTAGGCGAGTATTTTTTAGAAGGTTACCGGCGTAGTTTTTTGATGCCTAAAGTAGCTTTCAAAGGAGTTGGCTTTCGGGCATCAGCCAGAGATACAGTATGGTTCGAATCGACAAATCAGTACTTGGCCAATGGAGGGAAGTGGGCAAGACAAATGCGTGCCAATCCGCTCAAGTTGGATCATCCATACTTGCAAAATGCCTTGCAAGCTTATATAAAGCAACGACAAGACTTCGATTTGCAAGAAGATTATTTTGTAGAAGAAGCAGGACAAGCCTTGGGTACTTTTGGCAACAGGCGTTTCTTGGTGGTGTTGGCGCCCAAACAAGCCAATAGTACCGATCGGATTTTTTTAGATCTCAAAACCGTGTATCAAGATGAAGATAACCAATGGTATAAAAATCCATTCGACCACCACGGTGAGCGGATGGTGTATGCCTCGCATCTGTATGCGCCCCGTATAGAACAACGTTTGGCGCATTTTACCTCCATCGGGCAGCAATATTGGGGCAGGCAAATACCTTTTGCTACTGCAGGAGTAAAGATCGGAAGAGCACACGTCGCTGCTC
>DMHB01000009.1 GCA_003449595.1 Microscillaceae bacterium
TAGAACAACGTTTGGCGCATTTTACCTCCATCGGGCAGCAATATTGGGGCAGGCAAATACCTTTTGCTACTGCCAAAGTAAAGCGCAAACTGAATACTTGGAAACAAATTGATTTAGCTTTTTCAGTAGGAACTCAATTAGGGCAAGGACATCGAAAGTCGCTTGTAGATGCTGACCCCACCGAACTACATCGCCACCTGATGGCTCATTACAAGCAAATTGTTGAAGCAGCACATATTTTGAGCAATGAAATTGTGCAAGCGCACCAACTTTACATCAAGCAATTGACGCAGCCTAATAAACTACTACAAGTGGCTTCCTGACGATGGTTATTCAAATTGGGATTTACCTCTTTCTTATTTTAAGTGCGCTGCTCACTTCTGTGCTTTCCGCTATATTTGGGTTGGCAGGTGGAGCCATTTTTTTTGTAATGCTTACTTGGGCGCTTTCCATCCGCGAGGCAGTACCTCTTCACAGCATTGTGCAATTGATAAGCAACTTTTCAAGATGGGCTTTTTACTTTCACGCCATTCAGTGGAAAATTGTCATTCGATTTATATTACTCATTGTGCCCGGCGCTTATTTGGGGGGCTTATGCCTTCAATGGATTAATCCTGACTGGTTAGAAGTGATGGTTGGGATTTTTATTTTAATTTCAGTGGTTATTCCAACTCCTCAAAAAGGGCAAAGCTTTTCGGTAAATTGGTATATTTTATTAGGGTTTTTATCTAGTTTCTTAGGGATGTTGGTGGCTGTGAGTGGCCCACTGATTGCGTCTTTTTTTCTGCTAAATCAGATCAAGAAAGAAGAACTGGTAGCTACCAAGGCCGTTTGCCAAGGACTTACGCAATTAGCTAAAATTCAAGCATTTGGCTCGGTGGTTGGGTTTTCTTATGCTGCTTATAGTGGGTTGATTTTAGTACTATGTGTAGCCGCCATTATAGGCACTTTCATTGGAAGCCAACTACTACAGAAAATGACCGACGAACAATATGACAAATACAACAAGTATATTTTGGTGGTGCTGGCGCTGAGCCTCCTACTCAAGCCCTTTTTGGGGATGTTGATTGATTTTTAGTCTGAGGCTTTTATTAGGCAGGGGGTAGAAAAGGGGAGTGAACCAATCTCCAACAGGCATTTGTTAGTTGAAAAAGAATAACCTAATTTTATCCTTGTATGCAAAACAATTCAGAAAGCCTCTTGCGTGCGGTGCTTGAGGCCAAATGTCCCGCTTGTCGGCAAGGCAGCATTTTCAAATATCCTGTTTGGCAGATAAGCAAGTTTGCTGACACACATAAAAGCTGTCCTTCTTGTGGAATGCGGTTCGAGCGTGAACCCGGCTTTTTTTACGGAGCGATGTACATTAGTTACGTCTTTTCAACCGGTATTTTTTTGGTGATGGGCTTTCTTACCTATTGGTTCGCCAACAATCCTCCTGTTTGGGTATATGTATTGGTAGTGCTAATCACTTCATTGGTTTTATCCCCTTTTTCCTTGCGGTATTCTCGGGTACTTATGTTGTATTTGTTTGGTGGGGTTACTTATCATCCCTTGGAAGAGGGCAACAACACTACAAACAATCAAGGATAAATAGAGTTAGAAAAGCATAAAAAAAAGAAAGAGTAATTTACTCTTTCCTTTCTGCTATCTAAAAACTACTTAAAAAACCTGAATATATTTTGATTGCCTAAGGCAGTGTATGGTCTGTGTAAATCTTTGTTTGATTTCTACTTACTTGTACGATTCAAAATTAGTAATTCGTTACACGGTTTGGTGTTAATGATTTTCTAAAAAATGTTAACGATTTGTTAATAGCCTTTTAAATCACGTATGCAGCGCAAAACTTTCCAGTTATTTATCATCCTGGCAACTGTTTCCTTAGTTGGAGTGATTATTATTCAAATTTTTTGGGTAACCCGAGCCTTTGATCTCAAAGAAAAGCAGTTTAGCCAAGCCACCCATATTGCGCTGAAAAATGTAGCCGAGAAAATTTTGATGTACAATAACAATCCCGCCACCTTGGTTAACCCAGTCAACCAGGTGTCGTCCAATTATTATACAGTACGGGTCAATGATGTGATTGATGCCTATGCTTTAGAGCTTTATCTCAAAACCGAGTTTGAACACCGAGGTATTTTCACCGATTTTGAATATGGTATTTATGATTGCGTAACCGAAAGAATGGTTTATGGTAATTACATCAGCAAAGATGGTGAAATCGTCAATACTACTGAGCGTACTACCTTGCCCGAGCTAAATACAAACAACTATTATTTCGGAGTACATTTCCCCAAAAGGGAGGCTTACTTGCTCAATCAGTTGGATTTTTGGATTTTTTCGAGCTTTGTCTTGGTAGTGGTGGTGGTATTTTTTAGCTACACCATTTTTGTCATTATTCGCCAAAAGCGCCTTTCCGAAGTACAGCAAGATTTTATCAACAATATGACGCACGAGTTTAAAACTCCGATTGCTACCATAGCTATTTCGAGCGAAGTATTGATGCAACCGGCCATCGTTAGTAATCCGGAACGGCTGCGCAACTATGCCAATATCATTTACAACGAAAATAACAGACTTAAAAATCAGGTGGAAAGGGTTTTGCAGATTGCTACCTTAGACAAAGCCAACATCCAGCTGCACAAAGAAGAGGTAGATATTAATAAATTAGTGCAAGAAGTAGCTGGAAGCACTAAATTGGCGCTTAAACAACAACAGGGCGAATTAATTTTGGATTTGGAATCTTCTGCCGTCATTGCCCAAGTTGACAAGGTGCATTTGACTAATATTCTACACAATTTACTTGAAAATGCTATCAAATACTCCAAACATCACCCTGTTATCACCATCCGTACTGCCAAAAAACGCAATGGTGTACGCCTCAGCGTCGAAGACAATGGCATCGGCATTAGCGAGGAAGCCCAAAGACTTATTTTCGATAAGTTTTACCGTGTCCCAACAGGCGACAAACACGATGTCAAAGGTTTTGGGTTGGGCTTATACTATGTTAAACTGATGGTAGAAGCCCACAAGGGCACCATTGGGTTGGAAAGTCTGCCCAACCAAGGCAGTAAATTCAGTTTTTTCTTGCCTTATGCTTGATTCAACAAAGTTTGCTTGATTTGTTTGATGCGATCTTGAAATGCGTTGGGGTGGAAGTCGAAATCGCGCAAGGCAATAGCACCCAAAAACTGCATCACTTCTTCGTGGTGATTCATCCGCTTGCCTGTTGCCGAGTCAATATAGGTTTGTGTTGTCCACATCACTGCTTTTAGCTGATGTTTGCTTTCATCGGTCATCACATATTCGGTTACTACGGTATCGTGGTTGAAAAAAATCACACTTGAAAGAATACGCACCCATTCACCGGGCAGTGCTGAGCGTAAGTAGGCAATTTGATGGTTATAAATTACCCAACCGGCTTTAAATTTCTTAAAAAAATCCACCGGATTGATTTCATACACTTGTGGTATTTGATCTTCGCGGGCATTGAAGAAATAATCCAAATATTTGGCATTGTTGAGATGCCCTAAGGGGTCACAATCTTGAAAACGGATAATGGCTCTTGACTCGGTAATTTTAGGGTAATCTTTGCGAAAATCGAACATAGTGTAAAAGATTTTGATCGTTTATTCGTTTTAAAAGGTGTAAATATAGAATCAACAATTAAAATCTGAAAACTTATGAAACTATCGTTTTTACTTCAAAACTCCAGAAAACTTTTTCTATTCGTATTCTTTATAGCGCTACAAAGCACTGCTTACGCACAAAAACCCGAGGATTTGGGCATTGCCGATGTAGATACTTTCGTGAATCGCTCATTCAAATTGGAAGAAGAGCATAAAACCTTTTCAGGTGAAATTAAGGCTGTAAGCGATGCTTTGGGAGCCTTGAAAGGCATCAAAATAAGCCGTGAAAAATTTGAAGAAATTCAAAAAGAAGTAGAGAAACTTCAACAAAAAGGTGACAAGCTCAACAACAATGTGAATCAAGTTTCCGAATCAGGCAACCAACTACAAGAATATTACAAAAGCAAAGCAGAAGGAATGGAGGATGAACTAAAGTCTATTCCGATGACCAATCTAAAAGCCATCAAAGCCAAGAAAGATGAAATTGCCCAAAATGGGAAAGCCGTCAAGACCAATATCCCGGCAGGTGCCGGTGCCGTAAGCCGCACCGCAAAAGCCTTGACAGGCGATTTGGCAAGGTTGAATGAAATCTTAGAAGAAATGAAGAGTTTGGAAGTTGAGTAAGTCATTCGACTTTTTTCAAGCATTCACCACTCCTTTGCAGTTCAAAGCAAAGGAGTTTTTGTTTCAAAATAAATCGGGAATCCTGAAATTGTTTGCATATTTGTAAACTGATACGTCTCGCTGAGCGCTATGAATTGGAAACTTTCTGAAATACCTTCCAAAATCCACTATTTTCTTTTAGTGATAGCCACTATCAGTTTGCCCTTGTCCATTTATCCAGCCTACAACAGCATTGCCATCATTTTGATGACACTCAATTGGTTTTACATTTGTTATTCCAATGGTTCAATGGTGTTGGGTCGGTTTCGTACAAACTGGCATTTGTGGTTAACAACCGGATTTTTCTTTTATCACATGGTAGGGTTGTGGAACACGGCCAATATGCCGGCTGGCTTATTCGACTTACAAGT
>DMHB01000064.1 GCA_003449595.1 Microscillaceae bacterium
TTGCGCCCATTCGCGAAAAGCGCCTCTCGCGCGAAGAAGAAATTGAATACCTAAAACAAAAAGGCATAGCAGGCAATTGGGAAAAAGCAGCCTATTCAATCAATGCCGGTATTTGGGGTACCAGCATCGGTGGCAAAGAGACCTTAGCAGCCAAAGAACCGCTACCCGAGGCGGCTTATCCTACGCCCTTATCAGTCGATGCGCAAGCCAGCGAAGTAGTTTGCCTGCATTTCGAGCACGGCGAGCTAAAAGGGATTGACCAGGAGTTTTTTATTCGCCCCATAGAAGCCATTCAAGCCTTGGCTGCCCGTGCCAAACCCTATGCCGTAGGACGCAATATGCACACCGGCGACACCATCATCGGTATCAAAGGGCGCATTGGGTTTGAAGCCGCCGCCGCCCTGATTACCATTGGCGCACACCATACGCTCGAAAAGCACACCCTCACCAAATGGCAAATGTATTGGAAAGATCAATTGGCCAGCTGGTATGGAATGTTTTTGCACGAAGCGCAATATTTTGAACCCGTGATGCGTCAGATTGAGACCTTTTTAGAGCAAACGCAGGCACACGTTAGCGGAAAGGCTTGGGTGAAGCTAATGCCCTATCATTTTGAAATTCAAGGCATTGAGTCGGCTTCCGATTTGATGAATAGTAGTTTTGGTAGCTATGGCGAAATGAACAACGCCTGGACCGGCGAAGATGCTAAAGGCTTTATTAAATTGTTTGCCAACCCGTTGCAATTGTATTACAGTGTGCATCCTGACGAACGAAATTTATAAAAACACGATGAATTACTGGCTTAAAAGACTATTAATTGGGTATTCAGTCGTTATGCTGTTGGTGGCTGTGTGGGTAGGGCATACTTTTTATCTTAGTTTTCAAATTACTGCACAGACTTGGGAAAAAGGCAAGTCTTCGCAGGCGCAATTTGCAGGTTTTTCGACCAAAAAAATAAGCAGCAAACAGCGTCAAGTGATGAACCTGACTTATCAAGATACGCAAGGCAATACCTACACCACCCAGACTTTGGTAGGCGATAAAAAACCTGACACAACCAAGCCTTTCAACATTCGATACAACCCTCTCAACCCTAAAGTAGTAGTGTTTGGCGCACCCAACTGGAATGATTATTATATCACTTTGGGTTACATCGCCTTAGCTGCCTTGGTCGTTATTTTAGCGCCTTGGGGGTTGGTGTTGATGTTTACACAAGTAAAAAATACACAAAACCGGCTAAATCCTTGACCTTAAGGGTAGTCTGCTCCAATCAAAAACACAACTAACAAAAACTTTGGTGATGAAAAATCTAATTCTATGCTTTGGCTTCCTTCTTTTTGTGGGGGCTTGCCAGCCTACTGCCCGGCAAAATGGCCTTATGCAGGTCTATTTTGGCGGCGACATCCTGACAATGGAGGGCGATGCGCCTGTTTACGTAGAGGCTTTGGTGGTGAAAGAGGGTAAAATTATTTTTGCCGGTAACAAAGCCGATGCCCTGCGCCAAGCCGGCTCGCAAGCACAATCCATCGATTTGCAAGGAAAAATGCTGATGCCTGCCTTTATCGATGGCCACAGCCATTTTACAGCAGCATTTTTGGAAGCTGGTCAGGCCAATTGTGCAGCGCCACCGGTGGGGCAAGTCAAAAATCCTCAAGAGGTTGTGCAGTCATTGCTTACGCATAAAAAAGACAAGCAATTAGACGACAAAGCCTTGATCATTGGCTTTGGTTATGATGATACGCAAATGCCTGAAAACCAATTGCTTAACCGTGATATTTTGGATCAAGCCTTTCCCGAGAATCCTGTGGTGGTTTTGCACGTATCGCTCCACGGGGTGGTACTCAACAGCAAGGCAATGGCTTTGTATGGCATTTCGGCCTCAACCCCCACGCCTGCGGGTGGCATCATTGTACGCAAACCCGGCACGCAAGAGCCTGATGGGCTGATAATGGAAACGGCTGCCGCGCCAATTATTGCCTCACTTACCAAAATGGAGCCTCAAAAAGCACTCAAACAACTTCAGTTGGCTCAAGAAATGTATGCCGCTGCCGGTATAACCACTGCACAAGATGGCGCTACGCATTGGAAAGAAATTCAACTGCTTAGAAAAGCCGCCCAAGCCAATGCCTTGATGCTCGACATTGTGTCGTATGCTATTTTTTTGGAGGCTGACTCTGTGTATCAATACCTCAAGCCCGAAGATTTTGGAAAGTATAACCGTCGTTTAAAAATAGGAGGGATAAAGTTTGTGTTGGATGGCTCGCCCCAAGCAAGAACCGCCTTGTTTACAACACCTTACCAAACCGGTGGGCCTTCCGGAGAGAAAGACTGGAAAGGGAAACCCATCATTCCGCAGAATACCTTTAACCAACTATTGCAAAAAGCTTATGACAAAAACCTGCAATGCTTGATTCACGCTAACGGCGACGGGGCAATCGATATGGCTTTGATAGCCGACTCAGTAGCAAACCAAGGCAAGTTCGACAAAGACAGACGTACCATTGTTATCCACGCACAGTTTATCCGAAAAGATCAAATACAGGCGTTTGTCAAGCAAAAACTCATTGGCTCTTTTTTTACGGCTCATACCTTCTTTTTTGCGGCGGCGCACCTCAAAAACAGGGGAGAAGCACAGGCTATGTTTATCAGCCCCCTGAAAACGGCTTTGGCTGCCGGTGTCAAATTGACCAATCACACTGACTATCCGGTTACGCCCTTGAACCAATTGTTTTTGGTGTGGACAGCGGTCAATCGAGTTTCGCGAGAAGGCAAAGCCATTGGCAACGACGAGCGCATCAACGTCTATCAAGCTTTGCAGGCTATTACCATTTTTGGCGCTTATCAATATTTTGAAGAGGCAAGCAAAGGCAGCTTGAAAACAGGCAAGTTAGCCGATTTGGTGATTTTGGATAAAAATCCGCTCAAAGTAGCATCCGAAGCTATCAAAGATATCCAAGTGCTGGAAACCATCAAAGAAGGGAAGACGATTTACAAGCGTTGAGGTGTGTTGGTTAGTTAGCGGCCTTTTGCGAGGCTTCTAAAGTATTGCAAATACCGTCGGGCGTATCGCGATAATAGCGGTAAGTAGGATAATGAACCAAGCCAACTTGGAAAGGATGGGTTATGGCTCGGCTTACAAAGTCGGCATCTGAGGCATAAGGTAGGTTTTGAAAACCACCCAAAGCCCAAAACACTTCCCGCTTTCCAAACAAAGTGCCACAGGTTACACACTCGCCTAAGTGAACTTGTTTGGTAGGGTCATCTTTGTCAGGCACAAAGGCATTGCCTACGATGTCTAAACCCCCATAAATCAAATCGAGTGCAGGATTGGCTTGCATAAACTGAAGGCGCAGCGCCAAGTGGTTGGCCAAGTATTCGTCGTCGCTATCCAAAAAAGTAATATACTGCCCTTGCGCCAACGCTATCCCAGCATTGAGCGAAAGCGGTGGTTTGCGGTTGCTGTGTTTGGTATAGCGCACCTTGTCGGGATGTTTTTGCAGATAGCCTGCTACCACCGAAAATGTCTCGTCGGTGCTGCCATCGTCCAAAACAATCAGCTCGAAGGAAACGCCTTGCTGCTCAAAAAGGCTGCCGAGGCTTCGCGGAAGCAAAGCAGTGCGGTTGTAGGTGGTCATTAGCACCGACACTTCAGGTTTTTGAGCGCTTAATTCGAGCATAGCAATCAAGGATATTGGAGATAAATTTCGGCTTTTTCGCACAAGCCGTTTAACGGTGGGTTGTATTTGGCCACCCAAACCTCTACCCGTTCTATTTGCTGGAATTGGCCAACTATGTCGGAGGCAATTTGAAAAGCAAGTTTTTCCAACAATTGTGTGGGCGACTGCATCACAGCCTCTACGACCCGATAGAGTTGTCCATAATCGGTGGTTTCGGCAAGCAAGTCGGTTTGGGTTGCAGGAGTCGATTTCTGCCAAACAGTCAAATTTACTACATAACGATTTCCAATGCGTTGCTCTTCGGCAAAATAGCCGTGATAAGCATAAAATTCTAAATTAACCAACCGGATGGCTACTTGCATAAATCCTTCAAATTGCACTTAAAAATTACTTTAGTCAGATTCAACAGTTTGTTCAGCTAATTCTACGGTGAAATGAATCTTTGCATTGAGCGCCTCAAACACTTTAATAATTGTATCGAATCGGGCTTGCTTCAAGTTATTCTCCAATTTTGAAATTTGGGCTTTTTGGACACCTATCAATCGGCCAAGCTCGTCTTGGGTTAAGTTGCGTTTCAAGCGAGTTTTTTTGATTGTTTCGCCAAGCAAGTCAAGTTGTAAAGCAAATTCGAAAGCCTCCCGCTTTAAAGTGCCTCGTTGCCCTATATGTTTGTCAGTAAGCTCCTCTAAGCTAAAAGTCTTAAGGGTGTGTTTTTTCATTTTTTCTTATCTTGAAGATCTAAATATTTTTTCCTCAGAAGCTCAGCTTTATCTAAATCGCTTTTTAATATTTATCAATTAAACTGATTCATTGTTTTCTCAATGCCAATGGTTACAAACGACAAAACTATTTCGCAAGCCGTCTGAATGGGGGCAAGGATGCCGTCCAATTGCTCTTGGTTGAAATTGCTCAGTACATAATCGGCTTGCCCGCCTTTGGGGTAATCGTTGCCAATGCCAAAACGCAAGCGTGCATATTCTTGGGTTTGCAACAAGGTTTCGATACTACCCAAGCCATTATGACCACCACCCGAGCCTTTGGGTTTGAGGCGAAGTTTGCCGTGAGGCAGGGCTACGTCGTCGGTAATGACCAAAAGGTTTTCTTTGTCGATTTTTAATTCTTGTAGCCAATAATTGACCGCCTTGCCACTTAGATTCATAAAAGTAGTAGGCTTGATGAGGTGCAAGGTGCGGCCTTTATGTTTGATTTCGGCCTTGTCGGCATAGCGGGTGTTGGTAAACGAGGCTTCAAACTTATCGGCCAGTTGGTCTAACACCAAAAAGCCAATGTTGTGGCGCGTCAGTTCATATTCTGCACCAATGTTTCCTAATCCAACAATCAAGTATTTCATAAACAGCCTGTTAGTCTATAAATCGCTGGGTAATGGGGGCATATGTATCGATGCGTCTATCGCGCAAGAAAGGCCAATGGATGCGGTAGTTGTTCGATTGCCCCAATGACAAACTTTGTATGTGATTTTCTTCTTGGTCGTGCGGGGCTTTGTAAAGCAATTTCCCGAAAGGGTTACAAATAAACGAGCCACCCCAAAACTTCATTTGCCCTTCGTTGCCTACGCGGTTCACCGAAACTACAGGTATTCCGTTGGCGATGGCGTGGCTGCGCTGAATGGTTTGCCAAGCGTCGTATTGCTCTTGGTTGGTGGCTTCATCTTGGGTACTTGCCCAGCCGATGGCCGTAGGGTAAAACAAGATTTCAGCACCCATCAAGCTGGTAATGCGAGCGGCTTCCGGATACCACTGATCCCAACAAATGAGCACACCAATTTTGGCAAAACGGGTTTGAAACACCTGATAACCTGTATCGCCGGGGGTGAAATAAAATTTCTCGTAATAGCCCGGGTCATCGGGAATGTGTGCCTTGCGGTATTTGCCCAAGTAGCTACCATCGGCATCTATCACCGCTACGGTGTTGTGGTAAAGTCCTTGGGTGCGCTTCTCGAACAAAGAGGCAATGATCACGACACCCAGTTCGGCAGCCAATGCCTGAAAAGCTTGCGTAGTTTCGCCTTCAGGGATGGCTTCGGCCAAGTCGAAATTGTCGTAGTTTTCTTCATCGCAGAAATACAGCGAGGCAAAAAGTTCTTGCAAACAGATGATCTGCGCACCTTGTTGGGCTAATTCGCGGATTTTCTGTGTGGCTTTTTGCACATTGGCCGGTTTGTCGGCTGTGCAGGCAAATTGTGTAATGCCAATTTGTACGGCGTTGTGTTGCACTTCTCAAAAATGGTTACAGTGGTGAATCGCCTGCAAATTTAGTAGTTTTGCTTGTCAATCGGGTGTATCGAATGACAATATCTTGATAAAACAAAAGCTTATGGAAGGATTTGTGATGCGCTCTACTGGGTCGTGGTATATAGTGAAAGCCGAAAATGGCCAAAAATATGACTGCCGTCTTCGCGGGAAGTTCAAACAGCAGGGAATGAAAATCAACAACCCGATTGCGGTAGGCGATTATGTAACCATTGAGCCAGAAGCCGGAGATGCTACCAAGGCGCTTATCACTGAAATTCTACCCCGCGAAAACTACATCATCCGCAAATCGGTGCATAAATCGGCCTTTGGGCATATCTTGGCTGCCAACTTAGACCAAGCAGTGCTGGTGGCTACCTTGTTTTATCCACGCACTTCGTTGGGATTTATTGACCGGTTTTTGGTCAAGGCTGAATCTTTTCGGATTCCGGTGGTGTTGGTCTTCAACAAAACAGATTTATTAGAACCCGATGAGCGAGCCTACCAGCAGGAGTTGGGCGCGATGTATGAAAGCGTGGGTTATGGTGTCATTGAAACCTCTACGGTGCAAAACCTTGGTATTGAGGCATTTGCGCAAGTCTTGGAAAACAAGAAAACCTTGATAGCCGGTCATTCGGGTGTAGGCAAATCGTCGTTGGTCAACGAAATAGCACCCCATTTGCAGTTAAGAACCTCGGTCATTTCCGATTTTTCACAAAAAGGCACGCACACCACCACGTTTGCCGAAATGTTTGAAATCACACCAGGTACCTACTTGGTCGATTCGCCCGGCATCAAAGAGTTGGGTATGATCGATATGGCCAAAGAAGAAATCAGCCATTATTTTCCCGAAATGCGCGATTTGTTGAACGCTTGTAAGTACCACAACTGCTTGCACGTCAATGAGCCGCAATGCGCGGTTATCCAGGCGGTGGACGATCAAAAAATAGCTCTCACACGGTATGAGAGCTATTTGAGTATGTTGGAAGATCACGATAATCGTCGTTAATTGCCGTTGTTTGTGTCCCCAAAAACAACACTGCCATTGTTCGCCATTGTTTGTGTCTTCACAAACAATCACTGCGAAATCACCGCTTCAACCATTCGGGGTGTTGCAAATGAAAATCGGTCGCTTCTTGGTAGGTTTTGGCTACCAACAGGAGTTCGGCTTCGCCCAAAAGTTTGCCTACAAATGTAATGCTTTGCGGTGTGCCTTGTGCCGAAAACCCATTGGGAAGCACCACGCAAGGATGTCCCGTTAAGTTGGTCAGGGTGAGGTTCGGCCCTACCCACGAAGGGGCCAAATATACATCCACATTTTGCAGGGTTTGCTGCATTGCTTCCATCAGCAAGGTACGCAAACGGTTGGCTTTGATGTATTCGACGGCAGGCACAAACCGCGCCCTGCGGAAGAAGTTAGGCCAAGCATTTTTGATTTGCCGCACCATTTGGTCGTCTTGGTTGGTAAGCGTTAGCTCGTCGAAAGCGGCGTCGGCCTCTGCCCACAAGATAAAACTAATGCTGCGCACGGGCAAATCGGGCAGACTGATGGGCACTAATTCAAATCCTACATCGCGCATTTTTTGCAAGGTGGCTTCGTCGGTGG
>DMHB01000336.1 GCA_003449595.1 Microscillaceae bacterium
GAAAAATACCAAATAAACTATATAGCCCACTGTCCCTAAATGCTTTAGCCTATTTCTATGCCGAAAACAACTGTCGTCGTTTCTTTTTACAATAAAATTGAATACCTCAAATTAGTACTCGCTGGCTTTGAAACACAGTCGCATAAAGACTTTGACATTATCATTTCCGACGATGGTTCGCGCAGCGATGTAATTGAACAGTTGATGGTTTTGATTGCCGAAAGCCCCTTGAAAATCAGCCATATATGGCAAGAAGACAAAGGTTTTCGCAAAAATATGATGCTGAACAAGTCAACCCAAATGGCACAAGGCGACTATCTCATCTTCGTCGATGCCGATTGTATCCCGCATCATCGGTTTGTAGAAGAACACTTACAACACGCCCAGCGCGGTGTGTGCCTCACAGGCCGACGGGTCAACCTATCAGAGCGAATCACCCAGAAGCTCACCCTTGAAAAAATTAAGACCCACTATTTAGAGAAAATCGGGTTCACCCTATTTTTTGACCAACTTTTCGGCAAAAGCAGCCACGTAGAACGTGGTTGGTACTTTCAGTCAAAATGGATGCGCGCTTGGATAAATAGCCGCCACAATCGGGGCATTTTGGGCTGCAATTTTTCTATTTTTAAAGAGGATCTACTCAAAGTAAATGGTTTCGACGAGCGCTATGTAGCCCCTTCTATTGGCGAAGACAGCGACCTACAATTTCGATTGGAATTGGCCAATATACAAATCAAAACCTTGTTTAACATCGCCAACCAATATCATCTATACCACAAATTATTGCCCCGTACCGTCGAAAACGAAGCCTTGTTTGAGCAAACCATCCGCGCACGCATTGCTTATACCCCTTTCGGGATAACCAAGCAAGCCTCACCCCAGCTTTTGGCTAATTCTTGATTTATCCATAATATTGCACCCAAATTTCATTTTTAAACCGATAATTCCATGTCAAAAATAAAGGTTGCTATCAATGGTTTTGGAAGAATTGGCCGTATTGCCTACCGCGCTCTTCTTCAAAAGCCTAACATTGAAATCGTTGCACTGAACGATTTGACAGATACTGCTACCCTGGCACACTTGCTCAAGTATGACTCTGTACACAGCCGCTTCCAAGGCCAAGTGTCGAGCGATGCCCAGCATATCATTGTCAACGGACAAGCCATCCGCGTGTATGCCGAAAAAGACCCTAAACAACTGCCTTGGGCTAGCCTGGGAGTCGATGTAGTGTTAGAATCGACAGGTCGATTTACAGACGAACAAGGAGCAGGCGCTCATTTGCAAGCCGGTGCCAAGAAAGTTATCATCTCTGCCCCTGCTTCAGGAAATATTCCTACGGTGGTGTTGGGTGTCAACGATGCTGCCCTTACCGGTAGTGAAACGATTCTTTCCAATGCCTCTTGCACAACCAACTGCTTGGCTCCGATGGCCAAAGTATTGGACGATGTTTTTGGCATCGAAAAAGGATATATCACCACGGTTCACGCTTATACAGCCGATCAAAACTTACAAGATGCCCCTCATAAAGACCTGCGCCGCGCTCGCTCGGCTGCTGTTTCCATTGTACCCACTTCTACCGGTGCTGCCAAAGCTGTAGGCTTGGTATTGCCTCATTTGAAGGGTAAATTGGACGGGGTGGCGATGCGTGTCCCGGTGATCGACGGATCATTGACTGACCTTACCGTAGTGTTGAAAAAAGAAGTAACTGCTGCCGAAGTAAATCAAGCCATGAAAGCGGCTGCCGAAGGCGCTATGAAAGGCATATTGGAATATACCGAAGACCCTATTGTTTCGGTCGATATCATTGGCAACCCACACTCTTGCATTTTTGACGCACAACTTACCTCTGTCAATGGCAACTTGGCCAAAGTAGTAGGTTGGTACGACAACGAAGCAGGCTATTCAAACCGGTTGGCCGATTTGATAGCCAAATTGGGCTAATGTTGCCTGTCTAATTTTTAAGAAACCTTCGTAGCGCTTTAACCTACGAAGGTTTTTTTGTGCTACTCGTCCGCGTGCTGAGAAAAAATAATAAGACTCCCAAAGGAAGCGGCACCAAATAAAAATCTTTCAGTTCGCTCAGGTGTGTGCTGGTTGACCCAATTTGGTACATTGTGATGGAGGCTATTACACAAAGCCCAGCTAAGATTCTATACAGATTTGCCATTATGATATTGGTTTAAAAAGTTTCTCTATCATCTCCCGAGGATTCGGTTGGCTTCGCGAACGCCACTCAAAAAAGCGCCGTGAACCGTTGCCGGATACTCCACGTGGGTATGTTCTCCGGCAAACAATAGCCTTTGTCCTTCAGGCCACCCCAAAATTTCTCTGTCTTGAGGCACAAAATCTGCTTTGGCAAAACTATAAGAGCCATACGCAAAAGGATCAGCCCCCCATTTTGTAATGCGTTGGTTTTGAGGCAAAGGAATCTGGTTTCCATACATTTTTCGCAAAATAGCCATCGCTTGTTCCGTGATTTGCGCATCGGTAAAACTTTCCATTTCTTTCCCAAAATTTCCCACGGCAAAACCAGTCAGTATATTTTGACCAAGATAAGGCTTCATGTTAAAAAAACAAGGAAACAGCCCTTTTTTATGGCTTGCATAACCCAAATACTGCACTTCCGTATCCCAAAAAGCCTGCTCAAACTGCAACACCACCCTGTTGACTGTCCCCATTTCCACGTGCTGGAGTGCTTCTGTTTTTGTCGTTGATAGAGGCGGCGAAAAGATTATGTGGCCTTGCTTCAACACACCCAACGGTACTGTAACAATGGCATAATCAGCCGAAAAATCACCTTGATTGGTGCTTATCACAATGGCTTGATCAGTTTGCGTAATGGCATTGACTTCGTGGTTGGTTAAAATGGATAGGTTGTGCGCTAAGTGATTCACAAGGGCATCATAGCCTTGCGGAAGCAAAACATCGTTGCCCGGAAATTTTTTATCGTCTTCCCAAAATTCTGCGCTTAGTTCTTCAATTGCCCCGGCGTAGTCAAACTCTACGTTGAGGGCTAATTGATAGACCATCAGTGGATCTTGCAAAATATCAGGTTGTATTTGCAGCAAAGTTTGCAATAAGCTACTCCCTGTCTGCGCCACACTGTATTGCTGTCGTATCAGACTTTTATACTGCCTGTAGTATTGGTTGAGTACATCGTCGCTGATTCGGTTGCCTTGCTCGTCGAATACAGCATAGCTATCTTCTTGCGATACCACCCAAGGCGCGTCGATGGCTTTGGCGAGTGCGGTGATTGGGTTGGCTTTGCTATGGCCGTGAATCCACCCTGCTCCTAATTCTATCGGAAAACCTGCGGATCGGTCTGTCCAAATGCGTCCTCCAATTCGGCTAAGTGCTTCTAAAATGCTTACTTCTATGCCTTGTGCAGCCAAGGTGTTGGCAGCAGCCAATCCGGCGATGCCCGCCCCCACCACCAGCACTTTCAAAGGAGAGGCGGGTGGCCTTTGTGCTGACAGTTGGAGAGGCGGAAGAAAACCCATCGCCCAACCCAGCGCCAAATATTGGTTAAATTCTCTACGATTCATAGAGATTTTGTTTACTTAATCTCTCGACAACTCCATACTGATGTTGGCGCAAAGCTGATCCAAATCGTTGAAAGGCGCAATGACCAATCCTTTCCAAAGGAGTTTATACAACAATACTCCTTCTACTTCGATGGTAAAATCGCCTTCTACTTCTACCGTGTTTTCGCCTACGTGTTGTATTTCGATTTCGTAATGCTTCAACACAAAAAGCAGCAATTCTTTTGGGTCGTAAGCCTGAAGCAACGCCTTTTTTTCCTCATCCATAGATATTTTTATATACAATTAAACCTCCAACCATCACACACAACAAAGACGACAATACAGAAAGACTCAGATGAATGATTCTATATTGTGTAAAATTCTTAGAAAAAGGCAAACTAAATAAGCCTGCGGCGATCAGCATCCCTACGATAGACCCTACGCCAAAAATCGATAAGTACATCAGGCTCAGCATCGTTTCCTTGATTTCGGTTACAACCAGCAAAATCATCGCGCCACTGCCTGCCAACCCGTGAACCGCCCCCACACTGTAGGCCAAATGGTGGTTGTCGTTTTCATCGACCAAGTGCTGGTGGCTATGCCGAAAGATGAACAATACCCCCAATCGATACATACCCAACCCAATCAGCATAGCGCCTACTACTGCTTCTAAATAGGTAAAAACCTGTTCGGAAAGGGCAAACTTGCCTACCAAAATCAACATCCCGATTAAAAGAATGGTCGAAGTGTGGCCCAAACCCCAATAAATCCCGTCTTTGATAGCCAAATACGAATTGTTGCGTTTGGATACAATGCTGCTGACCGCTACCAAATGGTCGGCCTCGAAGGCGTGCTGAAAACCTACAATGGAGGCAAAAAGAATAGGTATGAATGATTCCATAGAAACAAGGATATTAAAAGTGGTGGATTGTCTGTAAATCTTGAAGTACAATTCTGTGGTTTCCGGTATCGGCAATCGCCAGTTTATCTTGCCCGGCATACAAGGCAAATGGCCAATACAGGGTGTTTTCGGTAGTTTTGATGGTGTCTTTGTTTTCGCTGCCGGTCGTAAAATCAGGTTGTCCAATTACTAAGTCGGCAGGTTGGTTGTGCCTTTGCGGGATGGTGTGAAAACCCAGCACACGGCTGTTGCCGGTATCGGCTACCCAAAGTCCTTGCCGGTAAAAACACACATCATAGCACCAGCTCAGGGTATGCGCTTGTGGAAAGAAACTAAACTGATTTTGCCCATTTTGCGCAAAATCGGGCTGCCCAATCAATACATCGGCGGGCTGCTGAAAGGCCGAAGAGGCATTGTGCCACAGCAACACCCGATAAAATTGCGTATCGACGATGGCCAGTTCCCCTTGAGGGCCAACTTTTACGGAATAGGGCCAGATGGCGTTTGCCGGATCATAATCACGCTCCGAAAAGTCGGTTTGCCCAATTACAGCATCCGCAGCAGCGAACGAAGTAGTAGGAATTTCTTTGAAAAACAACACCCGTCTGTTGCCGGTGTCGGCTATCCAAAGAGATTGCCCATCGGAGCAGACTCCGTAGCACCAATAGAGGCTCTGCGCGCTTGGCCGGTGGTTTAAACCCTGAACATTGGGCTGGTTGGAAACAAAATCGGGTTGGCCAATTACTACATCGGCGGGTTGGCCGTGCTGGGTGGGTAGCTGTAGCCAAATCAACACGCGGTGGTTCCAAGCATCGGCTACAATGAGCTTTTGCCCGTCAGACCATATTCCCGAAGGATATTGCAAACTATTGGCCGACACCTCGCCCTGCACGTTGCGCCCGGTGTGGGTGGTGTGTGTTTGCCCCAGCACCAAGTCGGGAGCTTGTCCTTCGCTTGGGGTGTTGTGCCACATAAACACCCTGTTTTGACCGGTATCGGCTACCCACAACTTGCCTTGGTGGAAAAATACCCCCCGAGGAGCCAGAAAAGGATTTTGGGCAGCCCCTTTAAAAACAAACGAATCGGTAGAGGTGGAATAGGGCATAGTCGGGTCAATTCAGTTTGGTGGTTTGCCACGATATGACCTGCCATTGGCCTGCCTGCTGGCGATACACCGCCGTAAATAAGACTGTGAGCTTTGTTATGGAGTTGTCTTCTTCAAAAAACTCTACCAAAAGCCGTCCATTGGTAAGGCCAATTTCACCATAAATGCGCGCTTTTGAATCGAGCACTTGCAGCGTTTGGTACCTCGATTTTTGGTTGGCAATGTCTTGGATGTAAGAGGTCTTGCTGTCGATTTTGCCGTTGGAATGCACCCATACCAACTCATCGGCCAACATCACCTCTAATTGGGCTACATTGGCTTTGAGCGTAGCCTCCACGCGTGCTTGCTCGAATGCCAGCAGCTCTTCGGTAGGGTTTGTCTGTTGGGCTATGCTTGTTTGCCACAAAAGACCTAAAAATAAGGACAATAAAAGTGGTTTTTTCATTTTGTTGAAGTTTATCGTTAACAAATACGGGGCAATTGTTCACCAATCGGCATATTGACCACCCGCTTGCCGCCTATGGCACTTTGTAGCACTACTTGTTTGGGATGCGCTTGCACTACTTGACCAATTCGGCGCGCTTGGCGGCCTTCGGGCAAAGCGCGCAAAGCCTGCTCGAAAGCATCGGCTACATCAGCAGCGACCATACAAAGGAAAATGCCTTCGTTGGCCACATAGAGCGGATCGAGCCCTAAGATTTCGCAAGCACTCTCAACTTGTTCGGCAATGGGGATATTTTTTTGCCAAAGCTCGATGCCCAAGCCTGTATCGCGGGCAATTTCGTTGAGCACAGCCGCCAAGCCTCCTCGGGTGGGGTCTTTCAGCAAGTGAATAGCTGACCCAAATTGGTCTAACAATGCCTTCACAGCCAAATGCAACGGTTGTGTATCGCTTTGTAAATCGGTTTCAAACTGAAGCCCTTCACGCATCGACATAATGGCGATGCCGTGGCTGGCGACCAAGCCACTGACAAAAACTACATCGCCGGCTTGTACCCGCTGAAGCCCGGTTTGCGCTTGGGGATGCACCAAGCCGATGCCGGTGGTATTAATGAATATTTTATCGCCTTTGCCCTTTTCCACTACTTTGGTGTCGCCGGTTACTACTTGTACGCCTGCTTTTTGGCAAGCCACCCGAATGGCCAACAGTACTTCCCAAAACTCTTCCATCCGTAAACCCTCTTCCAAAATAAAACTCAAAGACAAATATTTGGGCATTGCCCCACACATAGCCAAATCGTTTACCGTGCCGTTGACGGCCAGTTCGCCGATGTTGCTGTGTGGAAAAAAAATGGGCGAAATCACAAAGCTATCTGTTGTGAAGGCGGTTTTTCCATTCAATTCAAAAATAGCTCCGTCGTGGTGTTGATCGAGCAAATCGTTGCTCAGAATTTTAAAAACTCCTTTTTCTAAGAGTTGGTTGGTCAGCAAGCCACCGCTGCCGTGCCCCAAGGTGATGATGTCGAAGTCTAACTGAGGAAGTGGGCATTGCAATTGGATAGCCAAATTTGTCATAGACCGTGTAACTTTTGAATGATGGAAAATACATTAGGCAACCACTTCGCTTATCTGTGAAAAATGGTAGTACGCTGCACAAGCCCCCTCCGACGACACCATAGGCGCGCCCAGCGGCGTAAGCGGTGTACATTTCTTGCCAAATTGGCTGCACTGATGCGGCTTTTTGACTCCTTTGAGCACCAAGCCCGCAATACATTCTTGGCTTTCGGCGGCGTGTTCCAATTGGATGTCAAATTTTAGATTCGCATCATAAGTCGCCAACGCTGGCTTGAGCACATAGCCACTTTGGGGAATGGTGCCAATGCCGCGCCATTCGCGATCGCACACCTCGAATACTTCTTCAATGACTTGACGCGCTTGCAGATTGCCTTCGGGCTTTACATACCGGCTGTATTGGTTCTCCAAAAGATTTACGCCTGACTCTAACTGCTTGATAACCATATAGATGCCTTGTAGTAAGTCAACCGGTTCGAAGCCGGTAACGACTACCGGGATGTTGTATTTTTCGACCAATGGCGCATACTCGAAAGTGCCCATAATCGTGCAAACGTGGCCAGCTGCCAAAAATCCCTGAATGGTGCTGGTTTCGTCTTGAATGACGGCCTCCATAGCCGGAGGCACCAATACGTGCGAAGTGAGGATGCTGTAATTACGCAACCCTGCCCGCTGGGCGTGCAACACAGAAAGTGCATTGGCCGGGGCGGTAGTTTCAAAACCTACGGCAAAAAAGACCACTTCCTTGTCGGGATTTTCTTGGGCAAGTTTCACGGCCTCCAAAGGAGAGTACAAAATGCGCACATCGGCCCCCAAGGCTTTGGCTTCGAGCAGGCTTTTTTGAGAGCCAGGCACGCGCAACATATCGCCAAAAGAACACAATATGACTTGGCGCTCGATGGCTAAATGCACCGCTTTGTCGATTAGGTGCAGGGGCGTAACACAGACCGGACAGCCTGGGCCATGTATCATCTGAATGGCTTCGGGCAGCAAGTTGAGCAACCCGTTTTTGACCAAACTATGCGTTTGTCCCCCGCAAACCTCCATAATTTTCCACGGGCGGGTAGTTATTTTATGGATTTCTTGGATGTATTGGGCTACAACTTCGGGGTCTCGGTATTCGCTTAAATATTTCATGGCATTAAATCGTCTAATTCGCCTATTTCGGCTAAGTATTGAAAAGTTTTTTGGGCTTCGGCCTCATCGACTACACTGATGGCCACGCCTACGTGCACCAGCACATAGTCGCCAATTTGGGCTTGTGGCACCATTTCGAGGGTGGCTTCTTTGGTGATGCCTCCAAAAAGTACCTTGGCCATCCGAATGGCTCCATTGTACTGATGTTCTACAGCGATGATCTTACCTGGTATGGCTAAACACATAGGTTTGTTGAGTTGAGTGAATAATTTGTTTTTGTTGACCAACTATCAATTGCCCCAAGGCAATGTTTTCGTCGTTGGGAGGCAATTGTTGGTGAAAATACAGCACAAAATCAGCGGATAAATATTTTTTGATCAGGCTCACCAACAAAGAATTTTGCAACACGCCCCCACTGAATGCCACTTGGCGCACCCCAGCTTGTTCGGCTTGGGTTTTGATCCAATGCACCAAGGCAAAATGGAATTTGAGCGCTACAAAGCCTGCCGATTTGCTTGCAAGGCTATCGCCTACCAATTCGCCCAAGAGGGTTTCTATGGAGGCGCTTTCGCCGAATGAATGCGTTGTGGCAGGGTTTTGTTTGTAAAATTGATAGGCGATGTTTTGCAACAGCAAGGCTGCCTCGCCTTCATAGCTGATTTTATCGGCCAAGCCCAACCAAGAAGCCCAAGCATCGAACAAACGCCCGATGCTTGAAGTGTGGAGAGAGGCTTCTGCCAAACGTTTTTGGCACACTTGCCATTCGACAGGGGTAAACTTAGCCAATATTTTTTCGGACACGCCCTCATATTGCCCCAAGGCACACAAGGCAGCAATTCGTGGCTCGCGTGCCATTTTATCGCCCAAGATGGCAGGAAAATAAGGGAAGTGGGCAACCCTTTGCGCCGATTGGTCGGCATATTTAAAAAACTCGCCGCCCCATATTTGCCCATCGTCGCCTAAGCCTGTGCCATCAAACACTACACCCAAAACCGGCTCTGTGCTTTCTAAAAGGTTGTTTTCGGCCAATACAGCCACCAAATGCGCCGTGTGGTGTTGCACTTCTATGCAAGGAATGTCTAAGGTTTGCGCCAAAGTCTTGCCCCATTGTGTGGCAAAATAATCGGGGTGTTTATCGACGATGATTTGCTCGGGCTGGGTTTGAAACAAGCGCAAAAAGTGCGCTATGCTGTCTTTGTAACGCACCTGCGTATCGTAGCTTTCCAAGCTGCCCAAGTATTGTGAAACATAGCTGTTGGGACTGATGGCCAGCGCAAAGGTACTTTTCATCTGAGCACCCATCGCCAGTGTGCGGATAGGGGCAGATGTCCACGGCAAGCCCAACAAGTTGGGTGCCAGTCCGCGAGACCTGCGCAGTAGCATTGGTTTTTGTGTATCATCCAACCCTACTACGCTATCGTCTTGTGGGGCTACGATGGTTCGGTTATGACTGACGATGAGGTTGGCCACAGAGGCCAAGGCTTGCAGGGCGGTGTCGTCGTCGGCGATGATAGGACTATGGCTTAGGTTACCACTGGTGGCCACCAAGGGTTTTCCGAAGGCATTGCACAAGAGCATAAATAGCGGCATATAGGGCAGCATTACCCCAAGATGGGTTAACGAAGGCGCTACTTCCGCTTGCGCGATTTCGGAGAGGACATTTTCCCGCAAAGGGAGCAACACAATAGGACTGGCAGGACTTTGTAAAATTGCCAGAGCCTCGGGCGAAGCCACCACTACCTGCTGAAGGGTGTCAACATCCGGAAACATCAGCGCGAAAGGCTTGGTAGGGCGGTTTTTTCGCTGCCGCAAAGTAGCTACGGCTGTTGACTGGGTAGCGTCGCAGGTAAGCAAATAGCCCCCTACACCTTTGATGGCTACAATTTGCCCGGCTTGCCAAGCAGCCACCACCTGTTGGATAATTTCCGGGCTTTCGGTGGCTATGACTTGGCCGTTTTGCCACAACTGCAACTGTACGCCACAAGTGGCACAAGATTGCGTTTGCGAATGGCACAAGCGGTGGGCAAAGTCGTGGTATTCTTCCCAACAGGCCGCACAAGGCTCGAAGGGGCGCATCGTGGTATGCACACGGTCGTAGGGAAGCTGGGTGATGACCGAATAACGCACCCCACAATTGGTACAGGTCAGAAAAGGGTATTGGTAACGCCTGCTTTGCGGGTCGAACAATTCTTGTTGGCACTCGCCGCAGGTGGCCATATCGGGCGTAAGCAGCAAATTGGGCTGCGCTTGGCTACTGCTCGAAACGATTTTAAAATCGTGAAACTCCTGAAAATCAACTTGATAGGCTGAATGATGCGTGATTTTTGCAGCAGTGGGTTTTTCAGCCAGCACACAGTCCACCAAGTGTTGAAACGCCTGCGGGGTGGCATTTACTTCGAGGTGTACGCCGTCGTTGTCGTTGCTTACCCAACCTACCAAGCCCAAACGCATAGCCAAGCGCATCACGAAGGGACGAAACCCCACGCCCTGAACTTGGCCGCTGATATGGAGATGGTAGGTGTGCATAGCACAACTAATTAGTTAAAATATTGATATTTAAGCGCTTACAGGCTGTTCTTTCTTTTCTTTTACTCTGGCTTCGAGCCAAGCACACCAAGCGTCCATTCCTTCGCCGGAGGTACTCGAAACGGTGATGACCTCAATATCGGGGTTTACCTCGCGGGCATCTTTGACGACCGCTTCGACTGAAAAAGGCAAATAAGGCAGCAAATCGGCTTTAGAAACCACCATCATCTCGCTGGTGAGAAACATTTTGGGGTATTTTTTGGGTTTGTCGTCGCCTTCGGTGGTGGCAATCAGCGCAACACGGTAATCTTCGCCCAAATCGAAAGAGGCAGGACATACCAAATTGCCTACATTTTCGATGATGAGGATGTCGGTGCCTTCCAAATTCAATTGTTGCATCGCCTGCCAAATCATTTGGGCTTCTAAGTGGCAAATGCCTCCGGTTACGATTTGCAAGGCTTCGATGCCCGTTTGCCGGATGCGCTCAGCGTCGCGTTCGGTTTCCAAATCGCCTACCAAAACCTTGATGTTATACTTGCCTTGCAAACGTTTGGCGGTTTCTTGCAGCAGCGTAGTTTTGCCGCTTCCGGCAGACGAAACCACGTTGATAAGCAAAATATTGCGTTTTTCTACTTCTTTGCGGATGGCATCGGCCACAAAATCATTGGCTTGCAATAAGTGCATCGTGGTATTGTCGCATTGCACGGTGCCTCTGGTGTTTTTCGATGTGCGTGGAATTCTCATAGTATTGAAGGGATTAAAATATTTTTATGCAAAATGAGCTTTTTCGATCAGCAATTCTGTGCCTTGAACAATGTTGCGCGAAGGTTTGCCACAGGCACACACAAATTTATAGTCGTTTATTTCGTTCGATTTATCGCACAACTCACAATATACAACAATAGGCACTACGTGAATGTTGAGCTGCACGCCTTGGTATTTTTGCTCGGCTTGCACCACCGCTTCAAATGCCGATTGCATCAACAGCGGCTCTACATTCGACAATTTCCCCACTTTGAGGTCAACCGCCGTCAGGTTGTCCAATTCCTCGACAGAGAAGTTGCTTTCTAAGGTGCGGAAAATGGTACGAACTAATGAAATCTCATGCATTTTGTTGGAAAGAGGTTTTAAGTTTTTCTAAAGCTTCTAAATGTTTATCAGCTTCGTCTTTGAGTTGCACATCATCAACCAATACCTTGATTTCCAAGGCTTTGCTAACCATATCTTGAAAGCGCTCCTCGTTGAAACCCTCTTCGGCGTTGCTCACTTGCCAGCTGGCTTCCAAGTAGTTCATCAGGGTGAGGGCGCGCTCATAAGGGTATTGATCCGGGTTTCGGATGCTGAGGGCTTCGTCATACAATTCGAGCGCTTTGGCAAAATTATCGGCTTTTTTCATCTGCGGGTACAAGGTCATCGCGTTGGCGTAGTTGTTGGCCACCACAGCATACTCGTAAGGATAATCTTGCTTGTTAAAAAATTCAAGTGCTTCTTTGAATGAAGAGGCCGAAAGTGCAGCCCATATACTTCTCTTCTTGTTTTCGTCGGGCATTTCGGCATAAACAATGCCCAAGTGGTGATGAATATCGGCAAATACATCGGGGGCGTTTTCTTTGTCGAAGTATTTGAGGGCTTCTTGGAAAGCCTCCAGCGCCGGACGGTAAAACTGAGGCTGGCCGTTTTTCGACCAAGTGTAGAGCAAAATGCCTTTGCGCAGGCAAGCCTCACCGATTAGTTGTGCCAATTCCTCCTCTTTGAACAGTTGGATGGCTTTGTTGACATAGCCCAACGATTCGGCGAAGCTGTTTTCAATGTTGGCAATCATCGAGGCATCCATCAACAGCAAAGCTGACTCAGCTTTGCACTGGTTCTTCTCATAAAATTGTAGGGTATCCCATAAAGTATTTTTCAGTTGTTGAAGCAAATTGGCATCATAAGGTACAGCCAATTTTTTCATCATTACCTGTACCCAAACAAATCCTAAAGCTGCTTGTATGAGATTGTCTTGGGCCAGTGATTTGGCCTCAGCCAAAAGCGAATTAGCTTTTTCGACCTGCCCGATATCGGCCAAGAAATTGGCATATTGTTTTGTGCTAAACAACCGTGCTACAGTATGAGGCGCAGCTTTAAGAGCCTTCAGAAAATAATATTCAATTCGAAGTAAGCTTTCAGGTTCGTACAAATAAGCATAATAGTAAATAAAAGCGATGTTGTGGTAGGCTCGATAACATTCAAGAGGGTCTTCGGTTTGCTCAAGTTTCTTTTCTAACGCTTCGACTGCCACAGGCTGGTTGCTGTAAAGCCGTAAATAATAATCCCATTCTTGCCACAAGGGCGTTTCGGCCAGATACCTGTAGGCTTTGTCAAAATTGCCCAGCAGCCCAAAAATCATCCCTAAAAAATGATTTTCATTTAAGGCAATTTGCTGTGGGAAAATATAGGGCATCATCAGGTTTTGCCAGTCCAACATCGGAGAGATCTGGTTGTTGTGCACAGCCAGACAAAGCATTTTGACAGCTTGCGCCGGGGTTGGATGCGTTGTCTGTATTTTCACCAGCTCGTCGAGTCGGTCAACCGAAGCGATGTATTGCTGCAATAGGGGCAGGTGTTCAGTTGAGCTTAAAATGTATAAGATTTTCATTGGTTTTTTGTGTTCCTCTTGCATCTTTTTGGATTCCTCTTTTGAATAATTCGGCATAAATCAGGGCTTTTTTCTCGGAGTCATAATCGTCAATTTCCCTGCATATAAACCGCATAGGGTCGAACACCCAAACAAACACCATTGTCAACCACCAACGGCCTTTCCAAGCTACTAAGCGGTATCGCACTTCGCTATCTTGTAGCCATTTGCCTACCCTGATAAATCGGAGGTCGCAAGGTTTGCCTTGGGTTTCGGGGCGTTGTTGAAAAGAAAAAGAATCAAATGCTGCGATGGTTTCAAATAGCTTAAAATTGGATAACTAACATTTTTCTTTGGTTTCTGACCTCGTGTGCCAAGATTCTGTCGGTTTGTGCTAAGTCGTTGTCAATCAGTACTTCGTGCAGGGCAATGCTTCTTTCAGGCAACTCGCCTCTTTTCTTGAGCATCTGCATTGTAGGTTCGTGTAGTTTGCGAAATACTTCGTCGTGAAAACTCACCACAAACAAGCGTTGCACATCGGGTTTGAATGATAAATAAACAAAATCGACTTCCCCAAAAACTGCCTCTGCTATTTCGTTGGGCACAATCAAGTGGTTGTTTTTCAAAAAAACCTGTCCTGTTGTTTCATCAGAAGCCTGATTTTCTTTGAGTTGATCGAGGTATTTGCGTGGCGGAATAAACATAGGTATTGGGCTTGGGTGGGTATTACGAAGCAGGTTCTTGTTCGATGACTTCCGCATAGATTTTTTCGGCTACCACCTCAGCAGCAGCTTTGACTTCAGGACTAAGCGAGAGTTCTAACTTTATGTTATCGACCGCGATGAGGTACACCTGAATATCTTTGGGGTAATCGCTTTGCAGGATTTTTTTGGCGTAGGAAAGTGCCTGATCCCATTTGAGGCTATGCAAAAAAACCAGCGGATCGTCTTGGATTTGCGCCTCGATGGCTTCGGCGGGTAGTTTGAAAATTGTGCCAACGGGTTCGCCTGAGTTGGTAACCGCATCGACAATGATGATGCGCTGGTGTCCTTTGAGTTGAAACAGGGTTTCAAATGCTGAGGTACCCATATCGAGCAAGGTTATTTGCGGATGCGCGGGCAGTTGTTTGCGTAGCACTTCGATTACATAGACCCCTGCCACATCGTCGCTGCGGACAGGATTGCCAAAGCCCATAATAGCTGTTTTTGAAATCATCGTTGTCAATAAAAAAACCGGCTGGTAAAACATCGGTGCAATGCTTACCAGTCGGTTATGGGTGTATAAAGTTTACAATTTGAATTGAACCAATTCTTCGCCCGATTTGCCGTCGTGGGCGTGTACGGTACACACCAAACACGAGTCGAACGAGCGCGCCACCATTCCTACTTCTACGGGGTCGTTCGGGTCTTCGATTTCGATGCCGGTAAGAGCCGCCTCGATGGGGCCGGGGTTCTTTTGGTCGTCGTTAGGGCCTACGTTCCAAGTAGTTGGTGCGATAACTTGGTAGTTTTTAATCACGCCGCCTTCCACTTCGATCCAATGCGCCAAAGCACCACGAGCAGCTTCGGTAGCGCCAAAGCCTTGTCCGTCGATTTCTTTTGGCTTGATGTAAAACTCGCCATCCAAGTCGATTTCGCTTAACCATTGGTTGATGAACTCGTACAAACGCGGCGCTTCGTGCATACGGGCTAACGTGCGGACAAACACACTTGGCCCCATTTTTTGCATAATATCGCCAAAGAGTGGGTCTTGGATTTGATGTGGCAAATTGGCCGGATTGGCGTTCATTATCACCCGTGACAAAGGCCCGGCTTCGGCGGCAAAGCCCATATAACGAGGCGCTTTTGACCAGCTATACTTGCCTTCAAAATCAGAATTTATGAGGTTTTGCGATTCGACCGGCGTGGGCAGTGGCTCGCTCCAAGGGTGGGAAGCCGGTACATCTTCATACCAAGCGTGCTTCACGTGTTCCAGCACTTGCATGTGGTCGAACACGTGGTAATCTTTGCCATCAAAAAATCCGCTTGAACTAATCAGGGCTTGGTTGCGGCCTTCGATGGTGGGTTTGTTGTAGCGGTCTTTGTGTAGGTAGGTGCCGGTGGCCAAAAATTTGCCTACGCCTTGGCCAAACTTATCTAACCCAAACTCTAACGAAGCCCGAATAAACAACCCTAAGTCGCTGTTGCGCTGCGATTCGTTTTCTTCGACCCAAGCCATTAAATCATCCCAAGATTTGACTTGTAAATAGCGCTCTACTGAGCAACCCAACCAAGTGGTTTCGAGCCAATCGTGCCTGAACTGGTTCATAATGGCGTGGGCGCGGGTGATGTCTTTCAGCGTAGGAGCACACATCACACCACCGGGCACCATGTAGCTGGAGTGCGGCCATTGTCCGCCAAAAAGGGCATAAACTTCTACAGGACGACCACTGGCAACTACGCCCGACTGAAACGAAGTGCCTACATAAGCTGCGAAGCGCTTGGCTACTTCTTGGTAGAGGGGTTTGTTGGCAAATTTCTTATTGGCCATATCGGTTGCAAAAATGGCATAAAACCATCTTGGAATACTTTGGATGGTTTCGGTAGCTTGGCCAATGGCACGCAGCAGCAAGGCATTGGGCGTGAGTTGGGTTTTCCAGGCGGTATCCAACGCCGAAGAGGCGCAGTATAAATGCGAACCGCCACAAATACCGCAAATACGCGGCGTAACGATGAGTCCTGACTGTGGATCTTTGCCGGCCATAATCCGCTCAAACCCTCTGAACATCGCTGCTTGGGTATGGGCACGGGTAACCACGCCATTCTCCATATAGACTTTTACGTCCAAATCGCCTTCTACGCGTCCTACCGGAGATATATTAAGTTCTTTTACAGTTGCCATATTTTTTCAGATGATGAGAGTTTATTTAGAAGTTTCTTGAATTTTTTTGTTGGTAGGAAGCATTTTTTCCCATCCGGCACGCAGGTAATATTTCAGCCTCCCTTCGCCTGTGGGTACATCTTGTGGGAATACCCCCATATACTTGAGCGACTTGAACACGCTGCCTTTAACCAAGTCGTGGTGTGGGAAGCCCGGCTCAGTACAACCCAAACAAGGGTGATTGACGCGGGTTTTGCTCGATTGGCGATTCCACAAAATACGATTGCAACTGGCGCGCGTCATAGGCCCACGGCAGCCTACTTCATAAAATAAGCAACCGCCGCGCTTGCCAAAATGGCCGTCGATTTTTTGGGCAAAGTTGTTCACATTAGGGCAGCCGGTTTGTACAAAATCGGTGAAAAATGTTTTGGGGCGGTGGTATTCGTCGATGAGGACATCTTTGATTCGACCTACCGAAATAGCCACTAAAATTTGCGTTATCCAATCGGGGTGCGCAGGGCAGCCCGGAATGTTGATAACCGGCAGCCCGCCTTTCGAGCGGTAATTGGCACCTAAAAAACCCCCTATTTTTTGCTTGTGAAATTGCATCCCGGTTGATTCGCTGGGGTTGGGAGGCACCGCCGGAATACC
>DMHB01000151.1 GCA_003449595.1 Microscillaceae bacterium
CAATACACCGGCGGCACCACCGGCCTGTCGAAAGGCGCTATGATTACGCACCGCAACATCGTGGCCAATATGGAGCAGTTTTTGGCTTGGATGCAGCCCTTGGGTTTGCAGCCCGGCAACGAGGTAGTAACCAATGCCATGCCCTTGTACCACGCTTATAGTTTGGTGGCTATCTTTTCGGTGTCGATACTCGAAGGCCACAAGCAATTGCTCATCACCAATCCCCGCGATATGGCCGGCTTTGTGCAAGAACTCAAGAAAACCCCTGTTTCGACGCTCAGCGCTGTCAATACCATTTTCAATGGCTTGATGATGGTGCCCGAATTCAAAGACTTAGATTTCAGTACGATGAAGTTTTGCGGCTCGGGCGGAATGCCAGTACAGCGGGCTATGGTCGATAAATGGAAGGCCATTACGGGTGTGGGCGTGATTGAAGCCTATGGGATGTCGGAATGCACTTGTTTGGCCATATCGAACCCTATGGATGGCACGGCGCAAATTGGCACGGCAGGCATACCGGTTTCCTCTACTGACATCAAATTGGTGGACGAAAACGGCCAAGAAGTAGCCCAAGGCCAACCCGGCGAAATTTGCATTCGGGGGCCGCAGGTGATGAAAGGTTACTGGGAAAAGCCCGAAGAAACGGCTTTGGTGCTGAAAGATGGCTGGCTACACAGCGGCGACATAGGCGTTGCCAATGCGCAAGGTTTTATCAGCATCGTGGATCGCAAAAAAGATATGATCATTGTTTCGGGCTTCAATGTGTTCCCCAACGAAGTAGAGCAGATTGTCAACCAACACCCCGACGTAGTGGAGTCGGCCTGTATCGGCGTGGCGGATGAACATTCGGGCGAGGCGGTCAAAATATTTGTGGTGCGCAAGAACGAAGCACTTTCTCCGGAAACCCTGATAGCACATTGCAAGCAGTCGCTCACGGGCTATAAAGTACCCAAACACGTGGCTTTTGTCAGCGAAATTCCCAAATCGAATGTAGGCAAACTTTTGCGCCGCGAGTTGAAAGAAAAAGAAAAGGCACAAATAACTTCTTCTTAGGAATTAGAAGCCTTTTTGCCACCCCAAACCTTATAGGATTTAAAATCCTATAAGGTTTTTTTACTTTCTAAGCATTCGGAATCAAATTGGTGGTAATTTTTGCCGAAAGCATACACAGCGGAATGCTGGGGCCGGGGTGTACACTTCCCCCTGCAAAATACAGGTTTTTGATACGGCTCGAAAAGTTGGCGTGGCGCAAGAAGGCTGCAAACTTGTTGTTGGAACTATTTCCATAAATGGCTCCAAAAGCACTGGACGTAATGGCTTCAATTTTGCGCGGCTCCCAGATCAGTTCGCAAGCAATCAGTGGGCGGATGTCGGTGCCCAAATTGCGGCTTAGTTTATGGATCAGATTTTCGCGGGTTTGGGCAATCATCTCATCCCAATTGTCTTGGCCTGCGTTGTGGGGCGCATTGATCATCGTAAACCAATTTTCACAACCTTCGGGCGCATCATCGGGCGATTTTTTGGAAGTGATATTCAGGTAAATGGTGGGGTCGTTGTACAGTTGTTTTTTGCGCGTAATGTGGTCGAACTCTTCAGGATAATTCGCTGAAAAGAAAATATTGTGTAAGCCCAACTGCTCGAAACTATGTTTGATGCCCCAATAAAAAATAATAGCCGAACTTGATTTAGGCTGCTCAAGGGTGGTTTTGGGTTTGCGCGCCTCGGGAATGAGGTGCTTGTAAGTGTTATACACATCCATATTGCTCACCACCACATCGAAAGGTTCAACCCCGTTTTGCTCGGTTTCTATGCCGGTAGCTCGGTTGTTTTGCAATACAATGCGCTTTACGCGGGTGTTGTAGCGGTAAGTGATGCCCAAGTCCTCGCCTAATTTAACCAACCCTTTGGTGATGGCATACATCCCGCCTTTGGGCAAGTAAGCCCCCAAGTTGATTTCTAAGTGTGGGATTACGTTGAGCGTAGCAGGCGCTTGGTACGGGTCAGAGCCATTGTAGGTAGCATATCGGTTAAACAACTGTACCACGTGCGGGTCTTTGAACCAAGTGCGGTTCGATTTGTCCATCGTTTTGAAGGCTTCTAATTTGCCAAAATTCAAAATGCCACGCAGCACCCTGCCGGTGAAGTAATTGCCGATTTTGTGCAAAGAATTATGCAAGAAAATATCAGCCGTGAGGTCGTATTTCTGTTGAACATCGCGCAGGTAGCGCACTACGGTTTCCTTCGATTCGGTGGTTTTTTGGGCTACTTCTTCCGCAAATTTTTCAGGGTCTTTGTAGGCTACAATGTGGGTTCCATCTTCGTAAAAATAGCGGTAAACAGGGTCTAAGCTGATGTAATCGTAATAATCGCGCGGATTTTTTCCCGAAAGGGTATAAAGTTCGTCCACAAATTGCGGCATCGTAAACACCGAAGGCCCCATATCGAAACGATAGCCCTGCTCGACACTTTGCGAGAGCTTGCCGCCAGCCCAACCATTGGCTTCGAACACTGTAACCCGATAGCCTTTGTTAGCCATTCGGATAGCCGAGGCCATACCGCCGGGGCCTGCCCCAATCACCGCACAAGTTTTAGTAGTTTGCATAGATTTTGTTTTCAAAAGGATTTGATTGCTTCAAAACAGGCATTTATACGAAACAAACAAGGTTTTATGGGTTCTTGTTTGCCCGCTGGAAAGCCGCTGCAAATATATTTTTAATTTTTTTGAAAGCGGCAAGCAACCTCTTTGCAACGTTTTGCATCTATGCTTTTGAATAGGATAACCACTTGTACATGCAACGACAGTTGATAACAGAAGAACAACTCATTAGGCAATGCCAAAAAGCCGACCGCAAGGCTCAGAAAATGGTGTATGACAAATATGCCAGCAAAATGTTGGCTGTTTGCAAGCGATACTTGCGCCGACAAGATGAAGCCGAAGACGCGCTGTTACAGGCTTTTTTGAAGGTTTTTCAAAAGATAGACCTCTACAAAGCACAGGGCAGTTTTGAAGGATGGATCAGGCGCATCGTGGTCAACGAATGCCTCAATATGATCCGCAGCCAGAAAATGCTTTTTGTGGATATTGAAGCCCCACAGCTTTCGCAGACATTAGACTACGAAACGCTCAACACCCAACTCGAAGCAAAGGATTTGCTGAATTTGCTTGAGAAGCTTCCGGCAGGCTATCGCACCGTGTTCAACCTATATGCCATCGAAGGCTATTCACACCAAGAAATTGCCGAATCGCTGCAAATTTCGGAGGGCACCTCCAAGTCGCAACTTTCAAGAGCAAGACAATTGCTCCAAAAATATTTGATAGAAACTGAAAACGCATTAAAAAATCAACAACATGGCTGAAAGAGAATTAGACCGATTTTTCAGGCAGAAGCTCCAAATCGCTGAAGAAAAGCCTGCTCCTGCCCTATGGGACGAATTGGCCACACAATTAGACAAACCCCAAGCTGCTGTAAAGGTCTTGTGGTATCAGTCTTACTATTTCAAAGGAGGCATCGCTGCCGGTTTGTTGCTGGCACTTTTGGGAAGTTGGTTGTGGATGAGCTACGCCACCAAACCCCGCTACGAAATGGCCTCCAAGGTCAAAAATCAGCAAAAAGAAAAACAGGAAATGCTGCAAAGCCAAGATTCGATTCAAAATATGCCTGCCAACGATGAAAACAGCGCTGCACAAAAAACGAATCAAACAGTCAAAAAAGCAGCCAACGAAAAACAACTACTGGCCGAAACCCAAGAAGATACGGCAGAAGAGACGCTAAATCCTGAACAACAAGGAAAAGAGGAGCTGCCCAATCAAGAAACCAAGCAAGAAAATCAGCAACCGGCCAAAAAAAAAATCAAGGTTACCATCAAGTTAAGCGAAAACAAGAAAAATGTGGCGCAAAGCAACTCCGAAAAGAACAACAGCCAATTGGCCGAAACACAGAGCAATGTGCCCAAAAAACCCAAAACCAAAGTCGCTAAGTTTTTGACCGAGATAGACAATTTATTCTCCGGCGACCCGGTCGATTTGCAAAACTTGGGCGTCAAAAAAGCTGAACAAAAGAAAGAACAATAACACCCTTTTAAACTATACATTTTTCCAATTTACTTTAAACCATAAGCAGGATTTATGAAAAAGCGATTATATCAAACCCTTTGCGGGATAGCCCTT
>DMHB01000053.1 GCA_003449595.1 Microscillaceae bacterium
TGCTCTTCCGATCTCTTGTAAAAGCTCGATTTACCATTGTTCTTTAAAGTGTTTTGTGTTATTGGATTGCGTTGTAATAATCAAACATCTAATTTAAACAAAGAAGTTTGATAATAGATTAATTCTTAACTTTGTTTGCTATTTTATTCTTTATGACAACTTTAACTACGCCCATTTATCATACTCCTCCCCGCTCTGATTGGGATCAACTATGCCAACGGGTAACCATAGCGCAAGCCAGTTTAGATGACCAAGTGCGTCCTATTCTGCAAGCTGTCCGACAAGAAGGCGATGCGGCACTTGTGCGTTTCAGCCAACAATTTGACCAAGCACCGCAAGATTTTAACTTTGTAGTCAGTGCTGAAACCTTGGCCCAAGCCCAGCATCATATAGCCCCTGCCTTGCGCCAAGCCATCGACCAAGCACTTGCCAACATCCGCACTTTTCACCAAAGTCAATTGTCTGAAACCAAACCCGTAGAGATTGCCCAAGGACTTAGCTGTTGGCGGAAAGCAGTTGCTATCGACAAAGTAGGTTTTTACATACCCGGAGGCACTGCCCCGCTGTTTTCTACGGTATTGATGTTGGGCGTTCCGGCGCAAATTGCAGGTTGCCAAGAAATTGTACTTTGTACTCCGCCCGACAAGCAAGGCAACATCCATCCAGCCATTTTGTATGCAGCTCATCAGGTAGGCATTCGCCAGGTATTTAAAGTAGGCGGTGCGCAAGCCATTGCTGCAATGGGCTATGGCACACAAACTGTTCCGAAAGTGTATAAAATTTTTGGCCCCGGTAACCAATACGTAACCGCTGCCAAAATGCTTTTAGCGCAAGAGGGCATTGCCATTGATATGCCTGCCGGGCCTTCCGAGCTTTTGGTCATTGCCGATCAAACAGCCAATCCTGCCTTTATAGCGGCTGATTTATTATCGCAAGCCGAACACGGTATAGATAGCCAAGTAGTTTTGCTGACAACCTCCTCAAGTTTAGCCGAGCAAGTGCTACAAGCTTTGCAGAGTCAACTTTCCACCCTTCCGCGCCAAGCTATTGCCGAAAAAGCTTTGGCTAACAGCCGTTTGGTGGTGTTAGCCTCTTTAACTGAGTGTATGGAATTTAGTAATTTATATGCTCCTGAGCACCTTATCATCGCTACTGCCGATCCACTACCCTTGGCCGAAAAAGTACGGAATGCAGGTTCGGTATTTTTAGGGCATTATGCACCAGAATCTGCCGGCGATTATGCTTCGGGAACTAACCACGTACTGCCTACCAATGCTTATGCAAAGGCTTTTAGCGGTGTGTCGTTGGATAGCTTTTACAAGAAAATCACTTTCCAACAGCTTTCCCGCGAAGGGCTACAGCACATTGCCCAAGCCGTAGAAACGATGGCTTCCGCCGAAAATTTAGAAGCACACCGCCGGGCAGTAAGTATCAGGCTGCAATCAGTATCTTAATTTATTCGCTATGCTTTCGACCTACACCCCCACCGATTTTTCTTTAGAGAAACTCGTTCGTCCCAATATTTTGGCACTTAAACCTTATGCCTCAGCCCGCGATGAATTTGAAGGGGAGGCAGAGGTGTTTTTAGATGCCAATGAAAACCCCTTTGACACCACCGAAGGCTTTAATAGATACCCTGATCCACATCAAAAAAAACTCAAAAAACGCCTCAGCGAGTTAAAAAATATAGCTGCCAAGCATATTTTCTTGGGAAATGGTAGCGACGAGCCAATCGATTTGCTCATCCGTATTTTTTGCACCCCGCATCAAGATGCGATTCTCACCTTACCCCCCACTTATGGAATGTATGAGGTGAGCGCTCAAATACACGCTGTCGCTATGCAAGAAGTGAAACTCAATCCTGATTTTACACTTCCATTAGCCGATATTTTCCGAGCCATCGATGCTTCTACCAAACTCATTTTCATTTGCTCACCCAACAATCCTACAGGTAACCGCTTTGCTGTGGCCGATATCTTATCTATCTGCGCACGGTTTCAGGGAATTGTCGTTGTGGACGAAGCATACATTGATTTTTGTGAGCCGAATCATTCATTGGTTGCCCAACTGAAGCAATATCCCAACTTGGTAGTTTTGCAAACCCTATCAAAAGCTTGGGGAATGGCCGGTTTGCGATTGGGAATTGCTTTCGCTTCCGCTGAAATCATTGCATTGATGAACAAAGTGAAGCCTCCTTACAACATCAATAGTTTTACGCAGCAAGCTGTTTGGGAAATATTACAAAACCCAACCACAAAAACAGCACAAGTGAAAACCATTCTTGCCCAACGCGCTACTTTGGCAACAGCTTTGGCAAAATTGCCCATTGTTTTACAAGTATTTCCGTCTGAAGCCAACTTCTTGTTGGTGCGCTTTCGCGATGCGGAGGCAGTTTATAATTATTTGTTGCAACACCAAATCATTGTACGTAATCGTAGCAAACAGCCCTTATGTGATAATTGTTTGCGCATAACTATTGGTACAGACCAAGAAAATCAAGCACTGTTGCAAGCCCTTGGCCAATACCCACAAACCTAATTCTTCATATTGTTCTATCGTTGTCTTTATGCCCAATTTTCAAAAAAATAGTGATGGCCTTTTGCCAGTAGTCGTACAAGACAGCCGCACCAAGCAAGTGCTTATGGTGGGCTATATGAACGAAGCAGCCTATCAGCAAACCTTGGCCGAGAAAAAAGTAACTTTCTACAGCCGTAGCAAGCAAAGGTTATGGACTAAAGGCGAAACCTCGGGCAATTTTTTGTGGCTCGACGAAATATTGGAAGACTGCGACCAAGATGCTTTGCTGGCTAAAGTAAGACCGGCAGGCCCAGTATGCCATACCGGGCAAGATACTTGCTTTCAAGAATCAAATCAAGATAAGTTATTCTTTCTCAACCAATTAGAAGGAATTATCCAAGACCGGCTACAAAATCCATCGCCTAACTCTTATACAAACAAACTTATACAGCGAGGGATTAATAAGATTAGCCAAAAAGTTGGAGAGGAAGCCGTAGAAGTGGTAATCGAAGCTACCAATGGCCGTATAGATTTGCTCAAAGAAGAATGTGCCGATTTATTATACCACTTGCTTATTTTACTGCAATACAAGCAGTTGTCACTTGACGATGTGGTAGAAGTATTGGAAAAAAGACATCAAGCGGCCTCAACTCTGAGTAATACGGGAAGCTAATTGCTTGATCACTTGAGAGTCAAGCTCGTGTCTTCCAGCAAAATGAATCACTTGAGGGATAATTCCTTTGGGTTTTATAAAATCTAAGTGCGCTTCCAAAGTTTGTGGTTGTAAGAACTCATCTTTATCACCTACCACAAAAAAAACCTTTTTCTGCTCCAGCAACTCTTGTGCCTGCACATAATCCCAATCGTGAGGGAAATTTCCAGCCCAAGCCACAAGGGTGTCAAAATGAGGGGTGCCCATTGTAATCCATCTACAAGCCGTTGCAACCCCTTGCGAAAAGCCTAAAATATTGGTTTTTAAAGGCTTTAAATTGAACTCTTCGTGTACCCGCTCATATACAGTATTGAGATAAGCCACATAATCACCTATTTCGTGTAAGCGGTCTTCTTTAGTCATCCATGTTGCCCCGACCCTTCCGGTTAACCCATCTAAGTAGAACTTAGAAAGTCCCTCAGGAGCTACCACCAAGTACTTTTGTGGATCTAAAACTTCAAATTTTTTTATGAAGTATGATGCTAACTGCCCGTAACCGTGGCATACAAACCAAACTTGTTCTATGTTAGCATCAGGATTACCCCAAACAAAAAAACGTGCCGATTTGGTAACTTTTAAATCAATGGCTTGCAACATAATTGAAATAGACAGTGTTAAAAAACGGCAACGTGCTCACAAATATTAGTTGATAATCGACTTACGTGTTAGTCTCACAAAGCTAATTACATCTTTTAAGGCATCTTCTGTAATATTTACACTGGAAATAGAAATTCCATCTCTAGATTTTTCGACGGTGGCCAGTTTGCCAAGCCCGTCGTGGATTCGTTGCAAGGTAGTTCTTACTTCTTGTATATTGGGGTTGCTGCTATATTTGGCATCCCCAAACTCGTCTATCAACATAGTAGAAACAAGTAATTGCTCGGCAATGCGGTTGGATAGCATTTCATTGGGTGTTTTTTCAACAGTTGAGCAAGCAATATAAAGTGCTTCTAACCAGCCTCCAATGAGCATCAAAGCAGCTAAGTCAGTTCTATTCTTCACTTGGAGGTCTTCACTCATATCCGAAAAGATGATAGAAGTTTCCATCATCAACTTCTCAAGCTTGCCTGTAAGTGCAGTACTGGTGATGGTTCCAATGTTGATGTGTCCACCAATACCCAAGTCATCCGCCAGCTTTTTTATGTCTGTCAAATAAGGCCCTAAGGTTGTAACAGGTTGGGAAAAAATACTGGCATAACCTAAATCAGCACTATAAATACCTAAATTAAGTGCTTTTTGATATTCAGAAGAATACCCGCCGGATTTTCCTGCCGGATTGAGCATAGCAGCGTCGTATTGGCTTCCAATATCACGCACCAAATATCCGGTTTCAATAGGTGTAGGAATAGAGTTAAAAATAACAACTAATGGGTCTTCTTGGGCTACACTTGTAGTAGTAATTAGGCCACATACACACATTAGGCATATAAATAAAAGATTTTTCATAAAACTCAATTGTTGAATAATTCAATTCTGCTTAAAACAAATCTGTGTACCATTATGTTTTAGACACCTTTGCCCTAATCGCAGTTATGGTCTCTAAAATTTTATCTAAATCCTTAGGAGTTAGGTTGATTTTTGAAGTAACATTGGCTTCAATAATCAAGATACCATCTTCTTCTTTCGGAGTTGCCTTTTTCGTTTGGTTGTCTTGGTAGTTATAAGT
>DMHB01000333.1 GCA_003449595.1 Microscillaceae bacterium
TGTTGAATAGCCTGCACATAAAACTTAGCGATAGGAGCATTCAGCTGAAGCTTAGGCTGGTTGTTTTTGAATTGTACATCGAGCACAAAATTGATTTTGCCCCTTTCCAATTTATCGGCGATTTGCTGCCTAAGAAAAAGCTCTTTTTCGGTAGAAAAATTTTTAGGCAACCGTACCGACATTTCAAAAAATTTAGAGTTAAGCGATTTTACCTCTGCTACAATGCTAAGTTGGGCATCTTCATAGGTTGCGCTGCCAAAACCGGTCATCGAAGTAATCATAAAAGAATAGGGGTTAGGAAATCCTTCGGATAAATCATTAAATTTGAAACAAAAAACATAGGCAATCTACCAAATTCTTTATGAAGTTCGGCATACTTGTTTTTCCAGGCTCCAATTGCGACGACGATATGTTGTATGTATTGCGCGATATTTTAAACCAACAGGTTACCAAAATATGGCATAAAGACCGTGATTTACAAGGCTGCGAGGTGGTCGTTGTACCGGGCGGATTTTCTTATGGCGATTATTTGCGCTCGGGGGCGATTGCCCGTTTCTCGCCCGTGATGCAAGCAGTAGTCGAACACGCACAGCGAGGCCGGTATGTATGGGGCATTTGCAATGGATTTCAAATACTGACCGAAGCCGGTTTGTTAGACGGTGCCTTGCTGAAAAACAATCATCAAAAATATACTTGCAAAAATATTTACCTGCAAGTCGGTCAAACCCAAAGTGCGCTGACCAAACAACTTGACCCCAAACGCCCCTATCGCATCCCAATTGCACACGGCGACGGACGCTTTTTTGCCTCATCCGATGTACTCAAACGCTTAGAAGACAACGATCAAATTTTATTTCGCTATTGCGATGCGCAAGGCCTCCTAACCGACGAAAGTAATCCCAATGGCTCTACCGACCATATTGCCGGTATTTGCAATAAGCAGGGCAACATCTGGGGAATGATGCCCCACCCCGAAAGGGCTTGCGATCCGCTTTTGGGCAATACCGATGGCCGATTTTTGTTCGAGTCGCTGCTGCACCAACTATAATCAATTGCCAATAGCTTTTTTACTGATGCGGCACACCACTAATCAGTCGTTTCCGGCCTATCGGGTGCTGCTACCCCACAAGCAAAATAAGTTTGTCAAACTTCTACCATCATCCTACCCCATACTCGGACGCTTTGCCTCCCTTTTAGCCTAACAAGTTTCAATAAAAGCTGAATTTAAAGCCATTTTGAGCTTTTCTAAGCATTATTGCGCCAGATGTATTGGCCAATACAAACAGTCATAATTACTTAATAATACCTCGGCTGCACGCCGAATCTGCTACGCATAATTACTTGTGACGAAAGTCATTTTTTTTATATGCCGAAGGCTGTATCTTCCTTGTTTCTTATTTATCCTAACGTCAATATTTACAATGTATGGAATCTATCATTTCGCCTGAAGACTTAGCCCTGCTCAACGAGAAAAATGGGTTAAAAAAGCTTATAAGTACCAAAAACGGCAACTTGAGTAAAATTATCAAAGAGTTGAAATACGAAGAAGAACTGCGCCTTCTTCAGATAGAGTTAGTCAAGCTACAGCGGTGGGTGCAAGAAGAGGAAAAACGAGTACTGATTATTTTTGAAGGGCGGGATGCTGCGGGCAAAGGAGGCGCTATTTTGCGGTTTACCCAACACCTTAGCCCCCGAGCGATGCGGGTGGTAGCTTTGCCCAAACCTACCGAGATTGAAAAGAGCCAGTGGTATTTTCAGCGATATGTCAACCAATTGCCCAATCCGGGAGAAATGTTTTTTTTTGACCGCAGCTGGTACAACCGCGCTGTCATAGAGCCGGTGATGGGTTTTTGTACCGAAAAACAATACCAAGATTATATGCGCCAAGTACCCGATTTCGAGCACATGCTGCACGAAGATGGGCTGATTATGTTTAAGTTTTGGTTTTCGGTATCGAAAGAAGAACAAGCCGAGCGTTTTGCAGAACGCAAAACCGACCCCCTCAAACAGTGGAAACTTAGCCCTGTGGATGAAAAAGCACAAGAAGTATGGGATTTGGTAGGCCACTACAAAGAAGAAATGTTCATCAAGACCCACACGGCCTACAGCCCTTGGCTTATCATCCAAGCCAACAACAAACGCAAGGCTCGGCTGGAAGTAATCAGGCACGTACTTTCAGAAATTGAATACGAAGGCAAAGAAAAAGCCAAGGTAGCGCTAAAACCCGACCCCAACATAGTGGTTAGGTATTATCGTTCTTCCAGTAATCTGGGCTAAACCCATCAGGCTTTCCAATAGGCTTCGATGCCGCCTATCAGGTTGCGTACTTGGGTAAAACCGGCCATTTGCAATACCTTTTGGGCGGTTTCGCTGCGTTTGCCCGACTTACAATGCACAACCACCTCTTGATCTTTCCAAGCCTCAAGCGATTGGTTTTCGATGGCCATTGGCAGGGTAGCCAAAGGAATGAGCTGCCCACCGATGTTGCCTTCTTCATATTCCCATTCTTCACGTACATCGATGATGTTGACTTTTTCTTGGTTTTGTAGCCTTGTTTTTAGTTCGTCCACGGTGATATCCATACCTAATAATGAGTTTATGTTTTGAATTATTATCTATCTACTTCGCCCATTACAAAATCTAATGAGCCTACAATGGCAACCAAATCGGCCAACAAAACGCCTCGGCTAATTTCCGGCAATACCGACAAATTGGCAAAACAACATGAGCGCGCTTTGCAGCGAAGCGGGATGTCGCTTTTGCCGTCGCTGCGGAAATAGAAGCCCAGCTCTCCTTTCGGATTTTCGGCGCGGGCATAGAATTCGCCAGCCTTGGGGCGTATCTTCTTGGAAGCCAACGCTTGTGGGTCGAAATCGCGGGTTCGTTTGTGGTCGCCTAATAAGCCCGCTGCACATTGTTGTAAGATGCGTACAGATTCGAAACACTCCATGAGCCTCACCCAAGTTCTGTCCCAACAATCGCCTACTTCGCCCATTTCGCCTGTACCAATAGGCACCTCAAATTCAAGCTCAGGGTAAACCGAATAGCCATCTACTCGGCGCAGGTCGTAGCGCAAACCCGAAGCCCGCAACATTGGCCCCGACACCCCATAGTTGATGGCTAAACCCAATGGCAATGCCCCTACCTTGGCTGTGCGTTGAATAAATATTTTGTTATCAACCATCAACCGCTGTGTTTCTACCAACTTAGGGTTTAAGTAGCTGCAAAACTCTTGTACACGCTCTTCAAAACCTACCGGCAAATCATAATAAAGGCCGCCAATCCAAATATAATTGTATAACATCCGCGCCCCCGAAAGCCACTCCAACATCCGCAAAATATGCTCTCGGTCGCGCATCATCCACATAAAAGGTGTAAAAGCGCCAATGTCGATGCCATAAGTACCGATGGCAATAAAATGAGAAGCGAGCCGGTTCAGTTCGGCTACCATCACCCGAATGTATTCGATGCGTTTGGGTAGTTTCCCGGTTAATCCCAGCATTTGCTCGACCCCCATTGCGTAAGCGTGCTCCGAGTTCATCGCGGCTACATAGTCCATTCTATCCACATAAGGAATGATTTGGTTGAAAGGCAACGATTCGGCGTGTTTTTCAAAACAACGGTGCAAATACCCCAAATGAGGCACTACATCGACCACCAACTCACCTTCCATCAATACTTCGAGGCGTAAGACTCCGTGTGTCGAAGGATGCTGAGGCCCTACGTTGAGCAGTATTTGCTCCGACTTGAGCGATGTCGCGTCATATTTTGTAGGCTCGGAGCGCAGCAGGTGTTCAGGGTCAAACTCGTATTGAACAGTAGGACTTTGGTAGCGCTGGGCTGTATCAGGTAGGAAAGTAGGCTGTTTTTCCATCAAGCAGGCAACAGGGTTTTTAGTTTTCAACAAATGACAGTTGCGCTACTTTCTCGGTAATTTTCTCAATAAATTGCTCCGGTTTGTAGCTTTTGATTCCTTTAGCTTTATCTTCGGCGGTGGGGTAGCTAAATTTTCCGAAATTTTTACACTGCCACCATTCTACACGACCCTTTTTACAAAAAGCTAAAATTTCTAATTCAATGTGTTCGTCTTTTTCATCATAGTCTAAATACCGAACCACCATTTTGATAGACTTATTTCCGGGCGTATTCGACGCATTTACATTTTTGATGTTGATAAACCGGTGAATGTTAGGTTTTTTTACGTTGAGTTCTTCGGCAGGAAAATTATCAAACTTATTGATCTTTGAAATGCGCAGGTCTTTATGCTGTACAAAAGCTTGTGAGGTCAGTTCTTTTTCTACACCAGACAATACTTTTTTAGACAAGCCATTGCCTATGTTATCAGCAAATTCAAGATAATAACTGACTGTGGCAGCATAAGCTCGTTTTTCTATTTCTTTTTTATCAGGCGACGTGCTGTTGGCTGTTTCGCCACCACTCGAACTGGGTTGACATCCGCCAAGTATCACCCACAAAGAGAACGAAGTAAAAAGTAAATGACAAAATGGTGCAAAATGTAAGTTCAACATATGCCTGCGTGGTTTATTTGAAGATTGTTGAGAATAAATGATAATTTTGTTTCTGCTCGCTGGTTATACACAAACATAATTTTTTATTGCTGAATCGCCAAAAAATGCCCAAACAATTCATAAAATGGAAGGTTTCATGGGTGTTTCCTACAGCATTTTCATTAATTTTGTACTTATGCAATTTACAGAGAAAGACGTTTTAGCCGCACTTAGCACGGTTCCTGAGCCGGACTTGAAAAAAGACTTGGTAACCTTGGGGATGATTCGAGATATTCAAATCAACGACCACCAACTACAATTTACCGTAGTACTGACCACCCCGGCTTGCCCTTTGAAAGAAACCATCCGAAAATCTTGCGAAGCGGCCATTCACCAGCACATCAACCCGCAAATTGAAGTCAATGTCTTGATGACTGCCGAAGTTACCACTGCGTTGCAAAGCCCTATGCTCGAAGGCGTGCGCAACATCATTGCCGTCGCTTCGGGCAAAGGGGGCGTAGGCAAATCTACGGTTACAGCCAATTTGGCGCTTTCGTTGGCCAAAAGTGGTGCCCGCGTAGGCATCATCGATGCCGATATTTCAGGCCCTTCTATTCCGGTAATGTTTGGTGTAGAAGACGAGCGCCCCGATGTAGCCGTGATCAACGATAAAAATATGATTGTGCCCATCTTACAATACGGTATCAAAATCATTTCAATGGGCTTTTTGGCGCCTGCCGAAAGTGCCGTAGTGTGGCGCGGACCGATGGCCAGCAAAGCCTTGCGCCAGTTTTTGGGCGATACACACTGGGGCGAATTGGACTACTTATTCATCGATCTGCCCCCGGGCACTGGCGACATTCACCTGACTTTGGTGCAGGCAGTACCCCTTACCGGAGCTGTGTTGGTAACCACCCCTCAAAAAGTGGCTTTGGCCGATGCCATCAAAGGATTGGCGATGTTTCAGCAGCCTCAAATCAATGTGCCGGTGCTGGGCGTAGTCGAAAACATGTCGTATTTCACCCCTGCCGAACTACCCGAAAACAAATACTATATTTTCGGAAAAGACGGTGGCAAGAACTTAGCCGAGCAATATAACGTTCCTTTTTTAGGCGAAATTCCATTGGTGCAAAGCATCCGTGAGGGTGGCGATGAAGGACTGCCAGCCGTAGCCCACACCAACGAAGCCTCTGCCAAAGCTTTCGCCGAGGTAGCCGAAGGATTAGCAAGGCAGATTGCCATACGGAACGCCAACCTAATTCCTGCATAAATAGTCAACAGAACTCTATTAACCCTAAGGGGTGTTTATTTTTTTAATCTTAGAAAAGATGGAAACGCTTTTATCACTCACCACCCGTGTCGAAAACTCATTGGATACCATTCGGCCTTACTTAAAGACCGACGGCGGCGATGTCAAGTTGCTGGAAGTTACCGATGCGGGCTTAGTTAAATTAGAACTCTTAGGCTCTTGTGGCTCTTGCCCTATGTCGGCTATGACCTTGAAAGCAGGGATCGAAGAGGCCATCCGAAAGGCTGTCCCTGAAATCACTGCCGTCGAAGCGGTCAACGTTACGCCCATCGCCTGAAAATTTTTCACCCCTCATTCCCCACCCTTTGCGTATGTTTGGCAGCCGCTCAAATCAGAAAAAAGCAATAGGGTGGCTTGGAGCAGCGGGCTGGCTTTGCATCCTTGCCGCGCAAGCCCAAGAGGTTCGCACCTGCGGCTACACTCACTACAACCCGCCCAACGCTTCACAAGTGCAAGCCTTCGAGCAGTGGCTGGATCAAAAAATAACTGCTAAATCTGCCAAAAATACCCCTCCCCATCAAGAAGCCGTGTATGTGCTGCCTGTGGTGGTGCACATTATCCACAATGGCGAACCGGTAGGCACGGGTACCAACATCAGCGACGCGCAAATTCTTTCCCAAATCCAAGTGCTGAACGAAGACTTCCGCCGCAAAACAGGCACGCCGGGTTTCAATACTACATCCGTCGGGGCGGATGTGGGCATCGAGTTTGTACTGGCCTCGTTCGACCCGAACGGCCTACCCACCACGGGCATTCGGCGGGTGCAGGGCAGCAAAAACGCGTGGCAAGTAGCCGACGATGCCGCCCTCAAAGCCCAAAGTTATTGGAACAGCGCCCAATACATCAATATTTGGGTGTGCAACTTGCAAGGGCTGTTGGGCTATGCACGCCTGCCCGAATCCAATATCTTGGCGGGCGTTCCGGTTACCCCGCAAAACCCTTTGCTGGACGGCATCGTGATTGGCTTTCAACAATTTGGCCGGGTGGGCAATGTACGCAATCCCTTCAACCAAGGCCGTAGCCTTACCCACGAAATGGGGCATTATTTGGGCTTGCGCCACATTTGGGGCGACCGGTCGAACTGCACCGGCACCGATTTTTGCGACGATACCCCGCCCGCCACCGACCCTAACTATGGTTGTCCTTCGTCTGGCAGGACTATTTGCGACCCCAACCAACCCGAAATGTTTCAAAATTATATGGACTATACCAACGACGCTTGTATGAATATCTTCACCCAAGACCAGCGCCTCCGAATGCGCACTGTGGTTGAAAATAGCCCCCGCAGGCAGAGTTTGCTTAGTTCTCCGGCCTTTTTACCCCCAGTCAGCAATGGAAATGATGCCGGCATCGAGCAAATTTTACAAGCCCAAACCAATGACTGCGAGAGCGGGGTAGCGCCTTTGATTCGACTGCGAAATTATGGTAACAAAACTCTTCGGAAGGTAACCATTCAGTACCAACTGGCTAATGCCCCTGCACAACAAGTGGTTTGGACAGGCGACTTGCCTACGCTGGGCACTACCAACTTCAGCCTACCCGCTTTTACCAATCAGGCAGGGCGGCGCAACCTACGTATCAGTACCTCGCTGCCCAACGACTCTGTCGATGTAAACCAGGCCAACGACACCCGCGAAATCAGCTTGAATACCCTTGTCGTCACGCAATTGCCCCAAGCGTTCGACCCTACTCATTTAACCTCTTTGGCAGCCTTGCCCAACGGTTGGGCGGTTCTCAACCCCGACGAAAGTTTTACTTGGGAGTTGGCAACCCTTCCCGACAGGAAAGCGCTGAATTTGAACTTCTTCAACTATCGAAACATTGGCACGGAGGACTGGCTCACGAGTCCGCCCATCGACCTGCGACAAAGCCAAAGTCCCGTGTTGCAGTTTGAATATGCCTATGCAGCTTACCAAAACTTCGACAACACCAATCCACAAGACAAACTGCAAATACGCCTTTCGGCAGATTGTGGGCTGCGGTTTGATACCGTACTTTTCCAAGCTGCCGGAGTCAACTTAGCCACCACCCTTACGCAAGTGAAACAAACTTGGACACCCAGCTCGCCAAGCGACTGGCGCACGGTGCAGTTAGACCTTACCCCCTTTGCGGGAAGCAGCTACATCCAAGTTGCTTTTGTAGGCATAAACGACTTTGGCAGCAATCTCTATTTGGGCAAAATCAGCTTGAAAGACAGCAGCTTTGCGCAAAATACTGCCCAATACTTCTCTATTTTTCCGAACCCCAGCAGCAACGGGCAGTTTTCGGTGGCTTTTAACCTTCCGCAGGCAGAAGATGTGGTTGTGCAATTGGCAACGCCCGACGGGAAACTGCTGTGGGAACAAACCTTGCCCCAAACGCAACGGCAGATTTATCCCTTCTTGCTGGCACGCAAACCTACCGGAGTTACCCTGTTGACGGTCAAAGGCAAAACTTTTCGGCAAACCCAACGGGTTTTATTTCCCTAAATACCAAACTCAAACAATCGCATTAGGCAGTAGGTTTGTGGGGTATGACAAAATCATACGACGTTGTGGTGATTGGTACCGGAATGGGTAGTTTAACGGCAGCATCCTTATTAGCCAAAGAAGGGCTGCAAGTGTTGGCCTTAGAGCAAAACTACTTGCCCGGCGGCTGCACCAGTGCCTATTGGCGCAAGGGCTTTGTGTTTGAAAGCGGTGCAACTACCTTGGTAGGCTTAGACGAAACAATGCCCCTACGCCACCTGCTCGACACGTTGGGCTTGACCTTAGCCCCCATCCGATTGGGCTTACCGATGCAGGTTCACCTGAAAGACGGCACGGTGGTAAACCGCTACGAAGACTTAGAGGCTTGGATAGCCGAAGCCGAGCGCGTGTTTGGCGTGCATAACCAACGCCCTTTTTGGACACTTTGCTACCAGATTAGCCAGTTTGTATGGGAAACCTCGATGAAGCAAACGGCTTTTCCGCCTCGAAACCTACGCGACCTATGGCTTTGCGCTCGACGCGCCACCTTGAAGCAGTTTCGCTTTGCGCGATATGCCTTCACGACGGTAGAAGACCTGCTGCGAAGGTTTGGCTTATTGAGCAATGCAAGATTTGTGGAGTTTGTAAACGAGCAACTCTTGATTACCGCCCAAAACTACTTGGCTGAAGTCAATATGTTGTTTGGCGCTACGGCGCTTTGCTACACCAATTTTGGCAATTATTATATGCCGGGCGGGCTGATCAACTTGGTCAACCCATTGATAGCCTACATCGAAGAAAAGGGCGGCCAAGTACACTTGCGTGAAGGTGTACAACAGATTGATTATCAGCAGAATACCTATCAAATCCGCACCAACAAAGACACCTACACAGCGCGGTTTTTGGTGTCGGGCATTCCGCTCAACAATACATTGGAACTTTATGACAAAGGCTACGGCAAGGCTTACAAACGCCAACTGATGGACTCATCCTTGTTGAACAGTGCTTTTCAGGTGGGCATAGGCTTTGACATACCGCCCAACCAACCTTGGGAAAGCATTCACCACCAAATCCACCTGCCCGCGCCCCTGCCTCAAATTGGTTCGCACAGTATTTTTGTCAGCCTGAGCCACCCCGACGACCCCTCGCGCTGCGACCAGCCCAACCAACGGGTAGCTTCGGTCAGCACGCATATTCCGCATCCGGCGCAGACCGTAATCCACGACAAGCAAGCCATTGTGCAGTATATTTTAGACTTGTTGATAGAAAAAGGCTTTTTCCGTGCCGAAGACATCGTTTATACACACGCCTCGGCGCAACAATCGTGGCAAAAGTGGACAGGCCGCGCCTTTGGGTTTGTGGGGGGCTATCCTCAGCTGAAGCGGGTGAAGCCTTGGCAAATGGTCGAAGCACGGTTGGATGGCAAAAAAGCCTACCTCTGTGGCGATACAACTTATCCGGGACAAGGCATCCCGGGCACGGTGCTAAGTGGCATCATAGCCGCCGAAAAACTACGCCGCGACTGGCTCTAAACGGCTGCAGGCTGCCAGCGTTCGCGCCAAGCGTGGTACTCTTCTTTGCCTTTTTCGGTGGTGTAGGGAAGAAAAAGCTCAAACAAAATGATGATGCCGCGTTTGATTTCACTTTCGTGGAGGGCTTTGCCTTCCATTTCGAGCTTGGGCAGCCAAAAACTCAGAATCAGCCATTCGGCCTCCAGTAAATTGTGGTACGAATCGAAGGGAATGTCTTGCAAAGTGCCAGATTGAATCAGGTTTTTGACCAATTGTTGTAGCTCGACGAAACGTTTGTTCTTAAATTTTTCGTAGCGAGTGCGCAAAAGCGGGTCGTTTTTCAACAAACTAACGATTTCGTTGTGGAAAAACCGAAACTCGTACTGGATGCGGAATGTGGCCTCAAAAATTCTTTGAATAAGGGACAACGTTTCGGGCGTTTCGACTTCCAAAAAAGCGCTGAGCGAGCTGATTTGGTCGATTTTATCTAAAATAGCCCGAATGATTTCTTCCTTACTTTTGAAGTGATAATATAAATTGCCGATGCTAATGCCCAAGGCTTCGGCGATGTGGTTGGTACTGACCGATTGCGAGCCTGATTGATTGAAGAGTTCTATCGATTTGTAAAGTATTTTATCCTTTGTTTTCATTGCTACACCTATGCTTTGCGCTAAATTTGTATGTTGCCGTACAGATGCCTAATATTGCATCCAAACAGAACAATAAGCCTTTAAATTTATGAAAAATATTGCAGTAGTAGGTGCTGGCACTATGGGAAATGGCATCGCACATATTTTTGCGCAAAGCGGATTCAAAGTCGTGTTGACCGACATCGCCGAGCCTATGCTCGAAAAAGCCTTGGCCAACATCGAACAAAACCTGACCCGACAAGTAGCCAAAGGAGTTTTAGAAGAAGAAGGTAAATTGCAAGCCTTGGCCAATCTGACCACCACCACGTCGCTCGAAAAAGCCACCGCCCAAGCACACATCGTGATTGAAGCAGCCTCTGAAAACTTCGATATCAAAGCCCAAATTTTCAAGCAATTAGACCAAATTTGCCCTCCTGAGACTATTTTGGCCACCAATACTTCTTCTATTTCCATCACCAAAATTGCAGCCGTAACCCAACGTCCCGACAAGGTAATCGGTATGCACTTTTTCAATCCGGTGCCTGTAATGAAATTGGTCGAGGTGATCAATGGCTATGCCACCAGCGCCGAAACCACGCAAACTGTGTTGGAGCTATCGGCCAAGGTAGGCAAAATCGCTACTTCGGTCAACGACTACCCGGGTTTTGTGGCCAACCGCGTTTTGATGCCAATGATCAACGAAGCCATTTATGCGCTCTATGAAGGCGTTGGCGGTGTGGAAGAAATAGACACCGTGATGAAACTGGGAATGGCGCACCCAATGGGACCTTTGCAATTGGCCGATTTTGTTGGCTTAGACATTTGCCTCAACATCTTGCGTGTGCTGCACGAAGGCTTGGGCAACCCCAAATATGCACCCTGTCCCTTGTTGGTCAATATGGTAGAAGCAGGCCATAAAGGCATCAAAACCGGTATGGGTTTCTACGATTATTCCCTTGGCGGGAAAAACTTGGTGGTGGCTGCCCGTTTCAAAAAAGCTTAAAATCCCTTTCAAACCAATGGTTTATACCGACAAAGTTATATTCATCACCGGGGCGGCCAATGGCATTGGGCAATACTTAGCCCAAGCCCTCTACCAACGGGGCGCTACTTTGGTGGCTGCCGATGTGCAATTCGATAAGCTACAAGCCCAAGTGCAAGAAAACCAATGGGAAGCACACCGTGCTATGATTGTGCCTTTGGACGTGTCGAACCTCGAATCGTGGAAAACAGCCTTTGCGCGCACGCTCGAAAAGTTTGGAAAAATAGATGTGATGATCAACGTGGCCGGCATTATCCTGCCGGGATTTATCCACCAAACGGCCTTTGAAAACATAGACCGCCACATCGATATCAATCTCAAAGGGGTGATTTATGGCACCAAGTTGGCAGCCGAGTGGATGGTTTCTCGCCGACAAGGGCAAATTATCAACATTGCTTCGTTGGCCGGACTAACCCCCGGGCGCGGGCTGAATTTGTACTGCGCGTCGAAGTTTGGCGTGCGCGGATTTAGCCTTTCGGTAGCCCACGAACTGCGCGAACACAATGTTTTTGTATCGGTCGTTTGCCCCGATTTGGTCGATACCGGAATGCTCACCACACAGTTGGACTACCACGAAGCCGCTATTACTTTTTCGGGCAACCGCGCCCTAACCGTACCCGAAATTGGAGAAGTCATCATCCGGCAAGCCCTCGAAAAAAAGCGTTTAGAAGTGGTTTATCCGGCAGGAAGAGGATTTTTAGCCAAACTAAGCGGTTGGTTTCCTTCGCTGGGCGTATCGTGGATTAGCCGAATTTTGCTGCGCAAAGGATTGCAAAACCAA
>DMHB01000047.1 GCA_003449595.1 Microscillaceae bacterium
ACGCGATGCATCGCGTCTCTACAAACGTCAACGAAAACGCCAACGCCCACGAATACAAAAATCAATTTGCCCCACAATCCAAAAATTTGGCATCCATCATTCGAGGTTATAAATCTGCGGTAACCACCTACGCCAGAAAAAACCAAATAGAATTTGGGTGGCAACCCCGATTTCACGAGCATATCATCCGTTCAATGGCCGATTATCATAGAATTTCCAATTACATCATAAACAACCCCGCCAAATGGCACGAAGATAAATTTTATCAATGATGAGCGAATAGAAAATATATAAACGTCTGAACCTGGATTCTCCTGATTTACAGGATGAGCAGAATTTGAAAAAGGAAAATCATCACGCTTTTCCGAAATCTTCCCCACCCCACCAACAACACGCAAAATATTGTATCTTTGAAGCAAAATTTTTGATTTTTTCGATGTCATGAAAGTTTTTCACGGGTTGGACTCCTTCTCTCCTCCGGCTTATGCAGTGGTTACCAGCGGCACCTTCGACGGGGTGCACATTGGCCACCAAAAAATTTTGAGCCGCTTGCGCGAAATAGCCAAGCAGCACCAAGGCGAGACAGTGGTCATTACCTACTGGCCGCACCCCCGCTTGGTGGTTTCGACCGATAGCCAAGACCTCAAACTGCTCAACACCATCGAAGAAAAAGCCTCCCTCATCGCCCGCCAAGGCATCGACCATTTGGTGATTTTGCCTTTCACGCAAACGTTTTCGCAACTCAGCCCCGACGATTTTGTAGATCAAGTCTATGTCAAAAGCTTGGGCACAGCCCGCTTGGTCATCGGCTACGACCACCGCTTCGGCAAAGACCGAAAAGGCGGCTTAGACTATCTGCTGCAAAACAGCCAGCGGCTGCCCTTTGCCATCGAAGAAATTCCACGCCAAGACATCGACGATGTAGGCGTTAGCTCTACCAAAATCCGCCAAGCCTTGCAAAATGGCCAAATCAGGACAGCCAACCAATATTTGGGCTATGATTATTTCCTTTCCGGCAAAGTAGTGCGCGGCGACCAAATCGGGCGCAGCATCGGTTTCCCCACGGCCAATTTGGTGGTCGAAGAACCCTACAAGCTCATCCCGCAAGACGGCATTTATGCGGTCAGCATCACCCACCAAGGCAACACCTTGGCCGGAATGCTGTACATCGGCCACCGCCCCACGTTGGAAGGGGTAGCCCATCAAAAAAACATTGAGGTCAATATTTTCGACTTCGACGGCGATTTGTACGACCACACACTGACCCTGCATTTTATCGACAAAATCCGCGACGACCAAAAGTTTGACAGCCTTGCCACGATGCAGGCGCAACTGCACCAAGACAAGCAATCGGCTTTAGCCATTTTTCAAAAATTAGCGTAAATTCATTCACGTAATCCCTTATTTTTCAAGACCTATAAATTTTCAATACGGATATGGACAAGACTAAAACCAAATCGAAAAACAAGAGCAAAACCAACACACAGGCCACCCCTCAGTTTAGCGCCGAAACCTACTTGTTTTGGTTTAGAAATATGTTGCTTCAGCGCCGCTTCGAAGAAAAAGCCGGACAACTCTATGGCAAACAAAAAATCAAGGGATTTTGCCATCTCTATATCGGCCAAGAAGCCTGTACTTCGGGGGCTGTATCGGCGCTTACCAAAGACGATAAGTGGATTACGGCCTACCGCGACCACGGCCACCCCTTGGCCTTGGGCACGCCTGCCAGCGCTGTGATGGCCGAACTTTTTGCCAAACAAACCGGCATCTCGAAAGGCAAAGGCGGCTCGATGCACATGTTCGACAAAGAACGACACTTTTTCGGGGGACACGGCATTGTAGGTGGGCAAATTCCGCTGGGTGCCGGCATCGCTTTCGCTGAAAAGTACAACAAAACCCAAAACCTCTGCATTTGCTATATGGGCGACGGGGCTGTGCGCCAAGGCGCTTTGCACGAAGCATTCAATATGGCGATGCTTTGGAAACTACCAGTCATTTTCGTCATCGAAAACAATGGCTATGCGATGGGTACTTCCGTAGAACGTACCTCCAATGTTACCGATTTATATACCTTGGGTGAGGCTTACGATATGCCCTCCGAGCCGGTCGATGCGATGCACCCCGCCAACGTCCACATAGCCGTCAGCAAAGCCGCAGCCCGCGCCCGCGCTGGCGAAGGCCCTACGCTGCTCGAATTTCGCACCTACCGCTACAAAGGCCACTCGATGTCGGACCCTGCCAAATACCGTAGCAAAGAAGAAGTAGAAGAATACAAAGCCTTAGACCCCATAGAACAGGTAAAGCAAAACATTTTAGACCAAAAGTTTGCAAGCGAGGCCGAATTAGAAAAAATCGACGACGAAATCCGTCAAGAAGTAGAAGAGGCTGTAACGTTTGCCGAAAATTCTCCGTTTCCCGATGCCGCCGAAGCCTATCACGACGTATATGTGCAGAAAGATTACCCCTTCATTATGGATTAATCCTTCTGAAGGTGGTTTTTTATTTCTAATCACACAAGCAGTTTAGTTATATGCAAACTACCCAAATTTACTATGCGCCTGCCTCCCAAATCCGTTGGAAACAGGTGTGGTCGTTAATTGCCCTCGATGTGGCCATTGTGATTAGCTGGATAGCTTATCACAAATACCAACCCAATTTACTGCAACAATTCGGCTTCAAGCAATTCGCCTTCCAATTGGCCATTGTGCAGGGCATCATTTTATTCCTTACGCCGCCCATCGCAGGCCTCATCGCCGACCGCATCCGCCAACGCAGCAAAGAGCGCCTGCCGGTTATCAATGTAGGTATCAATGTCGTGTCGATGGTGTTTATGGCAGTGGCCTTCACTATTTTTGTAAATCCTACCGGTTGGATTACGGCCATTTTCCCGCTGATGATTGTGCTATGGTTGGTGTCGATGAATATTTTCCACAGTCCGGCTATTTCGATGGTCGAGGTCTTTGTACCGGTCGATAGGCTGCCGTTGGTGGTAGCGCTGCTGGCCGTCGTTACAGGGTTGGCCGAAGCCACAGAACCCATTATTTCAGATGTGATTGACTTTTTCGGTGCGCCGATTACCTTTGCCGCTGGGGGGGCGTTGGTTTTCCTTACGGGATGGCTTTTGCAAAAAAGTACCCAAGCCATGGAAGGCGAGCCACCACCTTCGACCGACCCGTCAGTTCCGGCAGTGGTGTCCAAATTATGGTTGGTATTTCTGTTGGGCTTAGGATTGGGCGCTGCTACGGCTTTCTTTTTCAACGTAGCGCCAGCTTTGGCCGATGCCAAACTCCCCTTCTTGGCTGCTAATAAAATCAAAGGAAACTTCTTTGTAAGCCTGCTCATTGCCGGCTCGGCCTTACTTACCTTCCCGATGAGCTGGTTAGCCACCAAACAAGGCACTGTGCGGATGGCTACTTTGGGCTTTGTGGGTGTTTTTACGCTGATGGGACTGATGTATTTCCTTTCGGGAGGTATCTTGGTCGAGGCAAGTTTTTTCCTTTATCCATTCGCCTTTAGCACCATCGCCGTAACGGCGCTGCCCATCGCTTTTAGTAACATCAGCCAAGCGCAAAAAGTATTGGGTGTAGGCTTGTTTTTCAGTGGCGTAGAGCTGGTCAACAGCATCATCGAGGTACTACAGGCTGCCGGATAAGCCCTGCCCTCATTCATTAAAATCCACAAGTCGAGGTTGCTGAGCGCCCTACTTGTGGATTTTGTTGTGTAAATTGCAAACGTTTTCGTGTGGGGATTGGTTATTGAAATATATCATTCAGTTTTTTGCAAAACGCGTATGTTGATCAAAGTTATCGCCATTTTCATTGGTAGTATGATTTTCCCGGCCATTGGCTATTATTTAGACTGGCGAGATGCCCAAAAACGCCGTGGAAAAAAACCGGCCACCCGTCCATCTGCCACTCCCAAATAAGGTTCATCCCCTCCGATTTATCCCTTTAACCCGCTGTTATCAGTATGTCAAATCCCCCGAAGCGTATCGGTATTTTA
>DMHB01000398.1 GCA_003449595.1 Microscillaceae bacterium
CCAGCATCCGCGAGGCCACCATCATTGGGCAAGGCATTGGGGCAGCTATGCGCGGCTTGCGTCCTATCACAGAAATTCAATATTTAGATTACCTCCTATATGCCCTGCAAATTCTGTCGGACGATTTGGCTTGTTTGCAATACCGCACCCGTGGCGGACAAAAAGCCCCGCTCATCATCCGCACACGCGGGCATCGACTGGAGGGTATTTGGCATTCAGGGTCGCCTATGGGGCTGATAATCAATGCCTTGAGAGGGATACACGTATTAGTGCCGCGCAATATGACCCAAGCAGCCGGTTTTTACAATACGATGCTACAATCGGACGAGCCGGCGCTCATCATTGAGTGTTTGAATGGTTATCGATTGAAAGAGCGCATTCCGGCCAATTTAGATACTTTCACAGTGCCCTTGGGGCAGCCCGAAATACTACGCGAGGGCGACGATGTTACCATTGTAACCTATGGGTCGATGTGTAGGATAGTAACAGATGCCGCCGCTCAGTTAGAGCAGTTTGGCATCCAGTGCGAAGTAATCGATGTACAAACCCTACTTCCTTTCGATTTGAATCATTCCATCGTACAATCTATCCAAAAAACGAACCGCGTTTTGTTTGCCGATGAGGATGTTTCGGGTGGCGCAACCGGCTATATGATGCAAAAAGTGGTGGAAGAACAAAATGCCTACCGATGGCTCGATTCAGCCCCTCAAACCTTGTCGGCCAAAGACCATAGACCGCCATACTCTTCTGATGGCGATTATTTTACCAAACCCAGCGTCGAAGATGTGTTTGAAAAAGTATATGCCATGATGCACGAGGTCGATCCACAGCGTTTTCCGGCTATATTTGCCTAAAAATTGAAAGGAGAAGCATATTTCAAAAATGAATTTTTTATAGTCTAAATCAATACAAATGGCTTACAATCTATTAAAAGGGAAAAGAGGCATTATTTCGGGTGCCTTAGATGAAAACTCAATCGCTTGGCACATCGCCCTCAAGGCCAAAGAAGAAGGGGCTGTTTTTACCTTGACCAATGCTCCGGTTGCGCTGCGTATGGGCAAAGTAAAAGAACTGGCTACTGCTTGCAACGCTGAGCTTATTCCGGCAGATGCCACCTCTGTCGAGGACATCGAAAAACTTTACAGACAGTCGATGGATATTTTGGGCGGTCCTTTAGATTTTGTGCTGCACTCTATCGGGATGAGCCCCAATGTGCGCAAAGGCCGTGATTACAATGAATTGAAATACGACGATTTTTTGAAAAGCATCGATATTTCGGCCATTTCACTGCACAAAATGTTGCAAGTAGCCGAGCAAATAGATGCCCTTAACGAGTATGCCTCAGTAGTGGCCTTATCTTATATTGCTGCGCAACGCACCTTCAACACCTATTCAGATATGGCGCAAGCCAAAGCAGTGCTCGAATCCATTGCCCGCAGCTATGGTGCCCGCTATGGCAAATTGAAAAAAGTAAGGGTGAATACCATTTCGCAATCGCCCACCAAAACCACTGCCGGCACCGGCATCGATGGGTTCGACGTGTTTTATGACTATGCCGATAGAATGTCGCCTTTGGGCAACGCCACCGCCGAAGAGTGCGCCGACTACGTCATTACATTGTTTTCTGACCTAACCCGCAAGGTAACAATGCAAAATTTGTTTCACGATGGCGGTTTTTCGACGATGGGTATTTCTGATGATATCATCGAAAAATTGAAACCCTAAAGCATTGCTTAATCACTTCACAAGCCCTGCCTATCAAGCGGGGCTTTTTTGTTGCTGTAAAATCTTATCTATTTTTTCGGTGGTTTTCAAGCCGCTACCCGTGAGCACCGACACCACTTGGTTTTGATTGGTGGCAGGTTGCTGCCTTAGATATTGTTTCAAGCCTGCAAAAACTGCCGCCGAAGTAGGTTCTACATAGTAGCCTTGTTGGGTCAGTTCGAGCAAGGCATCGGCAATATCCGCCTCAGCGACGGCTATCATTGCGCCGCCCGTTTGTCGGATAGCCTCCAGCATCTGAAAACCGCGTTGGGGTTGGGCAATGGCAATTCCTTCGGCCCAGGTGGCTTGGTGGCTGTGGTAGCCTGCATCTTGTTGTGCTTTTCCTTGTGTCCAAGCTTCTGCCAGAGGCTGGCAAAGCTCAGCCTGCACCCCAATAAGTTTGGGCAGGCGGGTAATCCAACCCATGGCTTGCATTTCGAGCAAACCTATATAAGCCCCCAAAAGCAGCGTGCCGTTGCCGGCAGGAAGCACCCAAGCCTCGCCCATTTGGCCATTTCGCTGTTCGAAAATCTCATACGCAAAGGTTTTGGTGCCGTGCAAAAAAAATGGATTCCACACGTGGCTGGCATAAAAAGTATGTTGAGCCATCTGATAAGCCGCTTGGGCGGTAGCTTCGCGGTTGCCTTTCACTTTGGTAACTTGTGCTTTATAAGCTTCCATTTGCACCAATTTGGCGGCTGCAGTATCTTCGGGAACCAAGATGCGGCAGCCTATATTGGCCAAGGCTGCATATTGAGCAATGGCACAACCGGCGTTGCCCGATGAGTCTTGTACTACCTCGTCGATTCCCCAGTAGCGCGCCATGGTCATCAACAAAGTAGCGCCTCGATCCTTATAAGAGCCGGAAGGAAATAGATAATCTAATTTGATTTGCACCGGAACACCCTCGACTGTTAAGGTTTGCAAAGGTGTAAATCCTTCTCCCAAACTCACAGGAATTGCCTCGGGGGGGATAGGCAATGCTGCGCGGTATCGCCACAAATTGGGCGGCAATGCTTGGCAATCGGCCAAAGAAAAGGGCTTAGGGCGAAATGCCAAATCTAATACAGCGCCTTGTGGGCTTTTCCAAGTGTGGGGGCTTAGGGCGACAGATTGCCCGGTCGAGGTGCATCGGTATTCCATAGTGGGTGTAAAAATGCAAAGTATCGGGTTTGTAGCCAAATCCAAACCACTGGCATCATCCCAAAAGGCAAGTAGCTAACTCGATAGCGCACCAAAGAGCCAAAATTGGGCGAACTCAGCGCAAGCAAAGTCGCCAACAGGCTGACATACAGAAACAAGAAAAAAGTGGGCATCAGCGGCAGCTTGAAACAACGACCCCATCCATACCTTACCAAGCCAGCCAGTGTAGCACATAACCAAAAAATATTTTCCAAAGCGGCCAAATGCGCCAACTTATTGGAAGCCTCCCAAGGCAAGGGACGAAACAAACCCGAAAACCAAGCTTCTGGAGCGTTGTACAAAAAACTTTGCCAGCTATTGTGCAGGTTGATGTATCCTTTGTGGCCTATTTTTGAGTAGTGGATCAAATCCTCGTCCGCAGAAAAAAGATAAGTGGTATTGTGATTGTAAATGATATTTATGAAAAGAGTATCTAAGCGCAGGGTAGGATGAAGCGAAGTGATGGGAACTACCAATAAAATGACCACACACAGACCCACCAATATTTGAAAAATGCTTCGGCGGATGGGGACAATTTGCACCAACCACTGCGTAATGCGGTAAGCCAGCAAAACCAGCATCAGCACACCGGCATAATAAAATTTTACTATCCAAAGCAAACCTAAGCACACAAACCCCAAGGCAAGCAAGCCCAAAGGCCGTCTGTTTGCCAATATAAAAACCCTCAGATACACCCCCAAAACGACCGAAATACAACCCAGCGCTAAGTTTTCTTTCAACAAGCCCGACGACCAAAACACGGTAGAAGGATAGAAGTGCAAGCAGAACAAAGCTGCCCAAGCAATTAAAATATTAATTTTTGCTATTTGGTTGACCAACCACCAAGTGCCTGCCAAACTGAATACACTCAGGTAGAAACTACTCAGCCAAAAATGCTGCCCTGTGAAGAAAGCCACGCAGCTGAGAAGCTTGATCATCGCCAAGGCGCGGGGCTGATCCCAAAAGCTGGTATCCTCAAATCCAATGGCGGGGTCGTAGCTATCGAACCAAAAAAAAGCCCAATAACGTGCCGGATTAACCCAAGCATATTGACTGAGGTGGCAAGCTTCGCGAAATAAATTGATCACATCGCCAGCGCCATAGAGATGTTGGTAAAGAAGTCCTTGCGCGATGCTGGCTACTATCTTAGCAACTAAGGCTACATAAAACCACTTCAAAAAAGGCGTGTAAGTAGTAAGGATGTGCTTAAAGCGAAAGCTTAACCAAGCCAACAAAGCGCTGTGTAATAGAAAAAAAAATCCTGCCGACAGCACTTGTATGATGGATTAAGTAAAAAAACAGGTTAGTGATTGGCCAATTGGTGGAGTTGGCTGTCTAAGGTTTCTACTCTCAACTTTACGGCCTCCATCAACCAATTGGGTGTAGAAGTGGCACCACAAATACCTACCGTACTATCGGCAGTAAGCCAAACCGGGTCGATATCTTCCGGTTTTTCGATGAAGAAGCTATTGGCATTTTGTTGTTTACAGACTTCAAACAACGACTTGCCATTGGAGCTGTTTTTGCCACTTACAAACAAAATCAAATGTTGCTCTTGGGCAAACTTTTTCAATTGAGGTTCACGATTAGAAACTTGTCGGCAAATGCTATCAAATGCTTCGAAGTAGGGCATGGCCTCATTTTCGGCTTTTTTGGTTTGCGCGTGCTGTTGTATTTTTTGACTGATAGATTCTTTCAGTTGGTAAAAGCCTTTGGTACTTTTGGTGGTCTGGCTGAATAAAATAACAGGCTTGTCGAGATTGATTTGGTCTATTTCACTTTCTTGGCTGATCACAATGGCTTTGTGGTTGGTTTGCCCGGATAAGCCGATAACTTCTGCGTGGCCTTTTTTGCCATAAATCACCAACTGGGCTTTGTCGTCGCGGCTTTGATCGAAAGCATTTTTTATCCGATTTTGCAATTTAAGCACTACCGGGCAAGAGGCATCGATTAATTCAAGGTTATTTTGCAGCGCCATTTGATAAGTAGAGGGAGGTTCGCCGTGCGCTCGGATAAGCACTTTGGCATCTCGAATAGCGGCCAGTTGTTGGTGGTTTATAATTTGTAATCCCTTGTTTTTCAGCCGCTCAAGCTCCATATCGTTGTGTACAATATCGCCTAAGCAAAAAAGTTGTTCTCCTTGGTCTAAAGCACTCTCTGCCATTTGTATAGCATATTCTACCCCAAAACAATAGCCCGAGTTTGGATCAATGGTTACTTGTATCATAAATGTTGTATATCAGATAATGATGGCGAAATGATAAATCCAAAATGAAAGAAATGCTTTTTTGAAAAAAAGGCACTGTCAAGAGAGGTAGTAGAGTTGTAGGGAAGCAAATTTAACAAAAGAGACTCATCCATTTATACGGTGGCATAAATTTTTTGATGAGCCAGTTTTAATATAAAATCCACTTGTTCGTCAAAAGAAATATGACTGGTGTCCAACTCAAAAGCATCCGAGGCTTTTCGCAGAGGATTTTCGCTGCGGTGGGTGTCTAAATGGTCGCGATGCAATAGGTTTTCTTGGATTTGGGCAGCGGTTGCTTGTTCATTTTTTTGCTGAAGCTCTAATAAACGCCTCTGAACGCGTACTTCCATCGAGGCGATCATAAATATTTTAAGTTCGGCATCAGGAAAAACCACCGTACCAATGTCCCTGCCATCCATCACGATGCCCCGTAAGCTGCCTAACTTTTGTTGGTTGTAGCGCATAGCATTTCGTACTTGGGGCAGGGCACTCACTTCGCTTACTTTGTCAGAAACATACATTTTTCTGATTTCTTGCTCTACGTTGAGCCCATTGAGATGGGTATGGCTTACCTGCTCCTTTTCATCGAAAACAAATTCGATATGGATGGCCTTCAAGGCATTGTCAACTTGCTTTACTTCTGCGATATTGATTTGATTTTGCAAAAAAAACAGGGTGGTTGCCCGATACATAGCGCCCGAGTCCACATAACTATAGGCTAATTGCCGAGCCACAGCCTTGGCTGTAGTGCTTTTTCCACAAGCCGAATATCCATCTATTGCTACAATAATTTTTTTCATAGAGTGCCTGCATCACAAGAATAGGGGCTTGCTACGTTGCTTAGGCGATACATATAGGGCTTGCAATGCGATGCAAAAGTAACAAAAAAACCACAATCAGCAGTCTTTAATCGGACAAGGCATCCGTTTGCCTTTAGGTACAATCTTGTGTGGCTTTTTATGCTTAAAACCTTGGGGTTGGCAAGCGAGTAGGGTTGTCAACAACAAACATAAACACCAAACTTTCGCAAAAACAGAACTGAAGGATATCTTCATAAGTGAATCTTAGGCAGTGCAAAATAAAGTGCAGGATTATCGTTTTCCTCGGTCTCTTCCGGTAGGTTTGCTCCAATTGACGCGTTTGGGCTGATTGGGTTTCCACAAATCGTTGGCACTGTATGAATTATTGGCACAGCCGCCCAGCGGTATGGAAAAACTTGAGAGTACCAAGGCAATCAAACAAAAGTAAAAAAAACGTTTCATGATGTTGTTCATTTAAAAAATGCGAAGGTTGGTTACAAACCCGCCACTTATCAGATAACCTTAAAACGTATGGTTGGTTTGGTAAAGTGTTTGGTTCTTTTTTTTTATCCTATACAAAGCTAAAAAAAGAATTGTTATGTTTTTTAATTAATATTGCATCACTTTTCGTTTACAGAACAAATTAAAAAATCACAGTTTAAACTCTTTATTCATTTTGGTATGCTTGCCGAAAAAAAGTTGATACAAGATTGGTGTGTTGACCAATTACCTACCGCTTTAGAAGACATGTATTTGG
>DMHB01000445.1 GCA_003449595.1 Microscillaceae bacterium
TGCGGGCTTGGAAGGCCGTAGGCATTACTTTGTCTAAATACAATTCGTAGCGTGAAGCCATGTCTTTGAGCTTGATACTACACCCCCAAGTTTGGTATAGGCTGTAGGCTTCTGCCAGATATACTTTGGCATATTTGGGTTTGCCTATTTGGATGTAAAAAGCACCCGCCAATTCATTGGCCAAGGCTTCTTCATAGACAATGCGGGCTTCTTTGGCACCGTCGATGGCTAAGTCGTAATAGTTGGCTGCTTCGCTATGTTCGCCCGAGAGGTTGAGCAGTTCGGCCAGTACCAAAGTGAATTTATGTTTGGCATTGGCAGGCGAATGCGATGCCCATTTTTGTAGTTCTTCTTGGTTTTGGTTGACGATTTCGAGCAGATTGGCTATGGCATCTTTGTCTGTCAATTGAATGCACTGGGCGATCAAACTGAGCGAGTAGAAAAAGTTATGTGTTGGCTGATACAACATCCCAATACCGCCTTCTTTGTATTTCTCGGCTTGCAGTGCGTTTTGGTAGGCTTGGTCGGGTTGGTGTAGCAAATATGACAAGATGGTTTTGGCTTGGTAAGACATAAAAGCCAGCATCACATTGTTGTCTGCTTCAAACAGTGGCAGGGTTTGGTATTCGTCAAAGAAATCGCCCTGGAGCGCCAAGGGGTTTTCGTTTTCACCCTTGAGGTTGGCCAGCATTTGCTGCCAAGGGCTGAGGTAAAGCAAGTGAAACTCTTGGTTGAGCTGCTTGATGAGGGTGCGGTTGTCGTCGTATTTTTTAGAAAGGGCTTCCAATTTGGCTCCGGTCAGAAACTGAAAATGGCTCGACTCGACCATATTGTAGCAAGCAAACTCTACGTCGCCGGTTTCTAAGCCAATTTGAACGGCTTCTAAAAAGGGTTTGATGGTCGCTTTGGCAGGTTCGCGCCAGTGCATGACAGTCGAAATGTACAAATTGCTTACTTTCGATTTGATGTCTTTGGCGTAGTATTTATCGACCACTTGCATAGCCAATTTGCCAAACTTATAGCCATTTTCGATGTCGCCTTGTCCGCAAAGCAAGCCGCCATAAAACGCATAGCCCACCGCCGAAGAAGGGGAATCGCCATAGCGCACCGATAAATCGACCATGGTGTAGCACAAGCGCTGGAATAACTGAGGGTTAAGCGTCCAAGCGGGTGCAATGACACTGTCTAAAATCTGCATAGCCCCTACTTTGAAGGGTTCGGTCATTTCTTGCAGATTGATCAACCCTTCGATGTCATTTACCTGTGGTTGAACATCAATAAGGGGTACTTCGAGCAAGTGGGTTACATACAAGCCCACCTCGATTGCCTTTTGTTGGTCGCCTTGTGCAATGTGGTACTGCATTTTGACATCATACACCGGTACTGTGTCGGTAATGACACGGGCATTGTCGATGACGGTTTGGACATACTGGTTCATTTTATCAAAATCGCCCCGCAAGAAAGCCACCTGAGCCGCTTCTGAATAGAGGGTCAGCATCCGGGCATAGTTGGTTTGCCAGTCGCTTTCTTGGCAAAGTTGGATGGCCGTTTCAAAGTAGTTGAGTGCCGGTTTGTAGGCTGCCGAAATTTTGGCTTTTTGGCCGGCTTCTTGGTTGATTTGGCTAATTAGCACTTTTTCTGCCGGTTCTTCTATCAGCGAAAGCGCTAAATTGAACTGATTCACAATTTCAAATAAGTAGTTTTCCCACTCCTCTTCCGGCACGCGTTCAACCATCAGCCGACCTATTTTGAGGTGGGTGCGGCGGCTTTCTAAGTCGGAGGTGAGCGAATAAACGGCCTGTTGTACGCGGTCGTGGGCAAACTTGAACTCTTTGCCGTAAGGCGAAATTAACCCTTCGACCAAGCCGGGCTCGATGAGTTCTTTGATGATTTCTAAATTGTCTTCGGTAGTGGTTTCATCATCATCGACCAAAGCCAAGGTGCTGAGGCTGAAACGATTACCAATACAAGCTGCATATTTTAGCGTATTCTGGGTGTATTCGGGAAGCTGTTTTACTTTCTCGGTCATCAAATCGACTACGTTGTCGGTGATGTTCATCGCTTGGATTTGGCCGATGTCCCACTTCCACTGGCGGCTGGCGAGGTCGAAACGGAGCAATGATTTTTCGTAGAGGGTTTGTAAGATTTGATTTACAAAGTAGGCATTGCCCTGGGTTTTGGCATAAATCAACTGCGTAAGTTCGGCGGTGTCGGCTTTGTTGACCAACAACGAGTCGGTGATGAGTTTTTGTAAATCATCGGTTTTAAGGTTGCCTAATTGGATGGTTTGGATGGCTAATTTTTGCTTGGCCAACTCTTCCACCGTCATCATAAAAGGGTGCGTGGGGGTTACTTCGTTGCCCCTGTAGGCAGTGATGATCAGTAAATAATCTTGGTTTTTGTTGTCCAACAAGGTTTCTAATAAACTCAGCGAAGCCGAATCGGCCCATTGCCAATCATCGATGAAGATGACCAAGGGGTGCTCTTTTTTAGAGATGACATTGACAAAGTTTTGAAAAACCAAATTGAAACGGTTGCTGGCTTCCGACGGTCCTAATTCTAATACTTCGTGCTGGTCGCCAATGATGAGTGCCATCTGTGGGATAACCTCAATCAGGATGCTGCCGTTGCCACCTACAGCTTGCAAGATTTTGGTTTTCCATCGCTCCAGCGATTCGGCATCTTCGGTTAGCAACTGGTTGGTGAAGTCTTTAAAAGCCTGAATCCAAGCAAAATAAGGTACATTGCGCTGGAACTGGTCAAATTTTCCTTCTATAAAATACCCACGTTTTTCGGTGATGGGCTTGTGTATTTCGTGTACCAAGGCAGTTTTGCCCACCCCCGAGTAGCCCTCGATAAGCAACAGCTCAGTGCTGCCTAAGCAGGTGCGGTCATACGATTTGAGCAATAGGTCTAACTCTTTTTCGCGACCATATAGCTTTTGCGGAATTTGAAACTTGCCCGAGAAATCTTCTGTTGCCAGCTTAAAATCAGGTTGTTTTTGTTTGGCCAACGCCTCTTTGATTTTATCGATGTCGGCTTTGATGCCCAGCGCCGATTGGTAGCGGTCTTCGGCATTTTTCGACATCAGTTTCATCACCAAATCAGAAAGCAGCCGCGGGATACTTTTGTCTAACTGATAAGGCGGTTTGGCAGTCAGTGCCAAGTGTGCGTGTACCAATTCCAAAGCATCTTCGCTTTCAAAAGGCAACATTCCCGTTAGGGCTTCATAAAAAGTTACGCCCAAACTGTATAAATCGCTGCGGTAATCCACCATACGGTTCATCCGACCGGTTTGCTCGGGCGAGATATACGCCAACGTGCCTTCCAGACTTTCGGGATTGCCCAAACGCGTATTTTTGACCGATATATTGGTGGAAATACCAAAGTCTATGATTTTAACTTCTTTGTCGGGTGTGATGAGTATATTGTTGCTGTTGATGTCTTTGTGGATGATGTTGTGCTGGTGGATTTCGCCTAAGATGCCACATACTTCGCTCATCACCTCAAGTAGTTCGCTCAAACTCTTGGTTTGCTCTATGAAATACTGCTTGAAAGTTTGCGCCTCGACGTATTCCATCCAAAGGGCAGGTTTTCCGTCGATGGTTACTCGTCCGATGATTTTTCGCAGCCCCTTGATGGGGAGGTTTTTGGTGATGGCATATTCGTTTAAAAACAGGCTTAGCTCGTCGCTGGTGGGGTGCGATTTGCGCATCACTTTCAGTAAAATGGGCTTTCCGGTGTCCTTATCGCTGGTAAGGTAGATGAGCGAGTTGTCTCCCTCGAAGAATAATTTAGTACTATCGGCAACCATATGGATATAGGTAGGATGAGAAGGCAATTATAAGTGTTTCTTGCATTTAACAAGGGTTTTAAAGTTACAAAATTTTATTGGAATTCGGTTGCCCGATGGGGAGGTGAAAGGCAACAAGACGACTCTTTTCATAGAAAAGGCGTATGGCATTCCTGTCTTTTCCTCCTGTCATTGCAGGCTTGCCCTGCAATCCAAAACAACAGTCTTGCAAGACTTGCTTGCTGGGGGAAAAGAATAAGGATGACAAAATTACCTAAATAACGCACTACTACTACTATTTAGGTACTCATTTATTTTATCTCTACTATTTTCCTTGTATCGGTTTTTAAAATATTGAAAATCAGTTGAATATACTTGACTATAAGATTTTGTGTACAATATCTTTTGATACTTGATTCAAAATACAGATTTTTGCATTGACTACAAGTTTAGTTAAGCGAAATGAAGGTGTTAAGTATAATCAGTAATTTATAAATCATCAAACAAATAACAATGAAACAAATTTTTACACTCGTCTGCCTGGTTGGCTGCTGGGTAGGCAGCGTTACACAGGGCTGGGGGCAGGCGGCCAACAACGATGCCACCTTTAATATTGGTACGGGGTTTAATGGTAGTGTTCGAGCACTTGCCTTGCAATCGAGCGGAAGAGTAATTGCAGCTGGAAATTTTACGTCTTTCAATGGTACAACCTGCAATAGTATCGCCCGCTTGGATACAAATGGAAGTTTTGATGCTGTTTTTAATATAGGCACAGGATTTAACTTTTCGGTAAGTGATATTGCTCTTCAATCTGACGGAAAAGTGATTGCAGTTGGAGAGTTTACATCCTTCAATGGTACAACACGGAATCGCATTGCACGCTTGGATGCAGATGGGGCTCTAGATGCTACATTTGCACCACCAGGCACAGGATTTAACAGTATCGTAACCTCTATCGTAATCCAACCTGACGGAAAAGTGATTTTAGGAGGATGGTTTACGTCTTTCAATGGGACTTCACGTAGTAGGATAGCTCGGTTGAATACGGATGGTAGTTTGGATACCGGCTTCAATCCGGGTTCGGGATTTAACAATGATGTTTACTGTTTGGCTCTACAATCTGATGGAAAAGTGCTTGTGGGAGGGTTTTTCTCATCTTTCAATGGCACCACTTGTAACCGTATTGCACGATTGAATGCAGATGGTAGCTTAGATACTGGATTTAATCCAGGTACTGGGTTTAATTTTGATATACGTGCCCTTGCGGTGCAATCTGACGGAAAGATACTTGCAGGAGGACAATTTACTGCTTTTAACGGTTCCTCAATCAATCGAATTATCCGGTTAAATGTTGATGGAAGCCAAGACATCAATTTCAACCCTAATTTAGGGTTTAACAACCCAGTAGAGTCCATTTTACTACAACCTGATGGAAAAATTTGGGTGGGGGGATTTTTTACTTCTTTCAATGGAGTGGCGAGTAACAGACTTGTTCGCTTGAATGCAAATGGCAGTTTAGATGTATCCCTTGATCTTGGGACAGGATTAGATGCCTTCTTGGGACAGGATTAGATGCCTTATCAGAATCTTTGGTTTTACAAACTGATGGCAAGTTAATTGTTGGAGGTAACTTTTCTACTTTTAATGGGATAACAAGAAACCGAATTGCAAGGCTTTTAATGTTATCGAACCAATCTATTTTATTTGGTACACTTGCACAGCGTATATTGGGAGATGCTCCTTTTGCACTCAACGCCACAGCCACTTCAGGACTGCCGGTAAGTTATACCAGTTCTAATACGGCAGTGGCTACCATTTCAGGCAATACGGTTACCTTGGTAGGGGCAGGTACTACCACCATCACGGCCAGCCAAGCAGGGAATGCCGATTTTGCTGCTGCCCCCTCAGTCAACCAAAACCTTACGGTGGTGGCAGTTACCAGCTTGGCCGATGTAAGCAATCCATCGGCGGTGTGGGTGCCTTATCCCAATCCTGCTTCTACGCAAGTGAACTGGGCCATCCCCAACCGGTCGGGGCAAGGCTATGGCTATGCGTTTTATAACCTACAAGGACAACCTTTGCTCAGTGGCCAAGGTGTCGTAGCCGACGAGCTGCTGCAGTGGGATGTATCGGCGCTGCCTGCCGGGGTTTATACCTTGCGCTTGCAAGTGGGCAGCGAAACTTACCACAAAACGGTGGTGAAGCAGTAAATTGTGATAGACCTGGCAGGTTTTGAAAACCTGCCAGGTCTTTTTTTATACACTGATGAAACGGATTAGACTGATTTTCACGGATGCAATCTGTGGCTATCGGTTCAATCTGTTCAACCTGTGGACTAAGATGATAAAAGTAGTAGCAGTAAACTGTGATAGACCTGTTAGGTCTTTTTTTTCTAAAAAGTCCCCTCTTGAGAGGGGATTTAGGGGTGTGTAGCTTTTTCAATTTGTGGACTAAGATGACAAAAGTAGTAGTCTGTGAGACAGAGACTACGGCGGGCAAAGTGTGATTAGGCTACTTCACTTCCCCACTTTGCACTTGTTTCACAAATTCGAGAGAGACTTCGAAGTCTTCGGCAATTTCATTTAGAGTTAACTTATTTCGCTCCAGTGCCTTTTGAATGCCCTTGATTTTGGTTTGTGTTTCACCTCGCTTTTCGCCTCGCTTTTCACTTTTTTCTCTTACTTCTTGCAAGATAGCTTCTTCGATACCCATATTCTTTCGTTGGTTTAAAGTGTGATTAGGCTACTTCACTTCCCCGCTTTGCACTTGTTTCACAAATTCGAGAGAGACTTCGAAAAGGTCAGCGATTTGCTGTAAATTCAATAAGTTCTGCACCAGTGCCTTTTGAATACCCTTGATTTTGGTTTGTGTTTCGCCTCGTTTTTCACCTCGCTTCTCGCCTCGCTTTTCACTTTTTTCTCTTACTTCCTGTAAGATAGCCTCTTCGATACCCATACTCTTTCGTTGGTTTAAAGTGGTTTGTATTTGTTTATCTAACACCGCCAAGGTGTCAGTTTGGTTAAATTTACTGTAATAACGGATAAAATTCAAAATATTTCTGATTTTTTCGGGCTGATATTGGGCTTGTTTTAAACTTCTGACCAAGTCCATTTTCCAAACCAATTGTTTTTCGTCGGTTAGGTTGCTTTTGCTCAGGGCTTTGTGGGCTGCCAGCATAACCACCGAAAAAGGATTGCCTGTAATGTTCAACTCTCGTTCGGTTTTTTCTAACAATTTGAAAGTCGCAAACCGGTATTGGAGGCTTGTTTGCAGGTATTGGTATGTATAGTTTTGGGGGTGGAAGGCAGGGTTGTCGTCGGTTAGCAGGGCGATGGCCAAAATATCTTTTTGCCAGCGGTCTTTGATGCGGTAGAAATAAGTGAACATTCTTTCGGCAAACAAGGGATCTTCATAGCCTTGTACCTCTACGTGTACCAACACCCACTGTTCTTGGCCGGTTTTGGTAAAGACTTTGACCAATTTATCGGCAAATCTTTTTTGGTTACCTTGGGGTTTAGGGGCGATTT
>DMHB01000256.1 GCA_003449595.1 Microscillaceae bacterium
ATGGCTTGTGCATTGGCATAAAAATTAAGCTATAAGAATTAGTGTTTATCATCGATTTGAATGGTCTTGGGTCGTTCAAGGTTTTCTTCAATTTGGCTTACTTGTCCGTTTTCTACTGTGATGATGCGGTCGGCATAAGGCTTCAGGCGGGGGTCGTGTGTAACTACGGCCACGGCTTTCCCTTGGTCAGATAGGTTTCTTAGCTCGTTCATTACCACTACCAGCGACTGCGCATCTAAGGCGGCGGTGGGTTCGTCGCAAAGCATCATTGGTGGATTCGTAACCAAGGCGCGGGCAATTGCTACGCGCTGTTGTTGCCCACCCGACATTTGCTTGGGCTTGAAGCGTTGCCGGTCGAGCATTCCCACCATTTCTAAAGCCGACAAGGCTCTTTTACGCGCCTCCCGACTCGAAAGCCCCATCAGTTGTAAAGGCATCATTACGTTTTCGCAAGCCGTGAGGGGGGCAATTAGGTTCATACTTTGAAACACGAAGCCAATGTTGTGAAGGCGTACTTGCGCCAGCTTTTTAGGGGATAATTTACTGATGGACGTGTCGCCAATCCACACTTCGCCTGCCGTGGGGTAGATTACACAGCCCAACAACGACAACAAAGTGGTTTTGCCCGACCCCGAAGGCCCCAAAATCAGCGTAAGCTCTTTGTTATGTATCTCTACGTCGGTAGGATGAAGTGCTACGATTTCGGTGTCGCCCGACATATAGCGTTTGGTGGCTCCCCGAAGCGAGGCTACAATTCGATGACCGGTTGTCTGATCCATTGCGTAAAATTAATACATTTTTGGATTAAATAAAATTTATTATTACAAATTCGTAATACTTTAAACTTATGCGCTTCTCCAATTGTTTGAATTTTTGAATAATTATTTTTGCAGTTATGTATCAAGACATCCTCGAAGTAGTGCAAGCGTATGCACAATTCAAATCGCACAATCCTGAAGGAACACTCAAAAGCTTTGGACTTTGGCTGCTCAAACCTGATTTTATGAAGCCCGATGCGATTGCCACCGAAAAACAGAGGCAACCCATTATGCCTGAAAAAATATATGAGAAATTAGCCAATGAGCGCAGCATCGAACAAGAAATTGGTTATTTGTTTGGCCGATTGAACCGCTATGCGCGGGCGTATGCCAAAAAAGGCTTTGGCCAACAGTTGGATTTGAGTTTGGACGAATTTGGTTTTTTGGCTGGGGCAGGCTTTTTACGAAATCCTACCAAGAGTGCTCTTATCAACGAAACCCTCTCAGAACTAACTACCGGTACCGAAATTATGCGCCGGTTAATCAAATTAGGTTATTTGAAAGAAACCAACAACGAAGAAGATAAACGCAGCAAACGTATTCATTTAACCCCCGAAGGCGAACAAGCACTCAACATAGCCTTGGCTCAAATCGGTAAAATGGCCAAGTTGATTTGTGCCAACCTCAACGAAACCCAAAAAGAAACTTTGTTAGAAATTTTGGTGTACCTGGATCAATTTCATTTGGAGCATTTTTTCAAAAATAAAAATCTAAGCATCGAAGAAATTATTGCACAATATCTTACACAGCCTGCTTAATTTTGCGTATGCGTACCATCTACTCTCTTTTTTTATGCCTTGGCTTGCTGACAAGCTGCCAAGATACTCCGGCGCTTCAAAATTTTGATGCAAAATTGTGGCAACAAGACCGCTTGGGCTGCCAAGGGAAACGCGAAAAGCTTATAGAAAGCCTTGCAAACCAAGCTGATAAATTGAAAGGACTGGGGCAAAACCAAATCATCGAGCTATTGGGCAAGCCCGATTTGCAAGAACTACACAAACGTAACCAGAAGTTTTATCTGTATTTTTACAAAAAAGGTACTCAATGCGACGGGCAGATGAGCTACCCCAAAGGACAAGCCATTTCCATTCGTTTCAATGCCTTGGATAGGGCCAACGAAATAGTCATTGGGCAGTAGCGCGTCCTATTCTTCGTCTTCGGGAGGGGCTTCTTCTACTACTTTATCTTTTTTCTTTTTCTTGCCTTTTTTCTCTGTCTCTTCGCCCTCTTCTTCGTCGGGGTTAGCAGCGCCTTTTATTTTTTCTTCCATTTTTGCATTTTTCTCTGCTTGTTTGGCTTGCTGCGCCTTCATTTTAGAGTCATACTTTCTGATTTGCTCGGGCGATACTTTGAGTGGGCGGCGATATTTCTGTACTTCTCGTTCATCTAACTGCCGGTAAAAACCCTCTACATTGGAAATTTCGATGTTGGGAGCTTTGTACCGTTGCTTGAAAAAAAACGCGTACCAAGGCAATCCTCTGTAAAACTTCATCGGTGGTTCGGCCAATGCCATCCCTTCTTTCATCCCTTGGCCTCCGGTAACGTCGCGCATTTGGCGTTTGGCTTTTTTACGCCCACCCGAAAACTCGCCCACCACTGCAATTTCCCGCCCATATTTCGGATGCGCGTGGTCGATTAAAATTTGACAAGTAGGGATTTTACACTTAGGAGGCAAACAAGCTGTATTCATCGCCCACAAAGGCAACAAACCTACAACCAACATACGCAACAGCCTTGGTATCATAAACAAAAGATGAGGTGGTTTTACCAGAAAACGAAAAAAATGAGGAGTTGTTGAAACTTCCCTACTTAGGCAAACAAAGGTAAGACTCCATTCTTCTGTTAGGGCTGTTTTTTTATGAAAAAAATAACATCGAATTTTAAATGAAAAAATATTCATTTATATTTGCCCTGTGAAACCCAAAGACGAACAAAAACAAGAGGCTATTCAGCAGGCAGCGCTTCAATGTATCTTCGAAGAAGGTATTGCCGGTTTAAAAATGGAAAGTATTGCCAAGAAAGCCCAAGTTGCTACCGGAACTGTCTATGTTTATTTCAAAAACAAAGACGAGCTAATTAACCACTTGTTTTTACGCTTCAAACGCAGTAGTATACTTGCATTAGAGGCTCAGATAGATGTGAAACAGCCCTTCAAGGTCAATTTCAGGCAACTTTGGTACAGCTATATGAATTTTGCCCTGACAAACCCAGCCCAAGCCACTTTGCTTGAGCAATTGCATCGTTCGCCTTATTTGAGCCAAGAAGCCCGCCAAGAAGCCGAAAAATTGTTAGAGCCTATCCGCCAGTTACTCAATGAAGGGAAACAACAACAATTGGTCAAACCTGTTGATAATGAGCTATTGTTGGCCTTTTTAAGCGGAAGCATCAACCAGTTGGCGCGGCGTAGCTATGAAATGGGGTTTGAACTGACCCCTTTGCGCTTGGAGCAGGCATTTGCAATGGCTTGGGACGGCATCAAAAGCTAATTTTTTTGTTCATAAAATGAATATATATTCACTTATTAAATCTATTACTTAAACCCTAACAAATGTATGAGTACTCGCAAAACCATCCTCATTACAGGCACTTCTTCAGGTATTGGAGCTGCTGCCGTCCAATATTTTAGCCAACAAGGCTGGAATGTAGCTGCTACAATGCGCACACCCGACAAAGACACCCAATTGCGGGCTTTGCCCAATGTAAAACTTTATGCGCTGGATGTACACGACGAAACTAGCATCCAACAGGCAGTTGCTGATACATTGCGCGATTTCGGCAGTTTAGAGGTTATCGTGAATAATGCAGGATATGGCGCTATTGGCATTTTTGAAAAGGCTACCGCAGATCAAATCCGAAAGCAGTTTGACACCAATGTTTTTGGAGCTATGAACGTAATACGGGCTGTTTTGCCTCACTTTCGGGAACAGAAACAAGGTACAATCATCAATGTTACTTCGATGGGCGGCTTGGTAACCTTTCCAATTTACAGTGTTTATCACGGCACGAAATGGGCCTTGGAGGGATTTTCGGAAAGCTTACACTATGAATTGCGCCAGTTCAATATCAAAGTAAAATGTATAGAGCCTGGTGCTATCAAAACCGATTTCTATACGCGTTCACAAGATTTTTTTGAGAACCCATCTTTGACTGCCTACGACAACTACCAAGCCATTACCCACGAAAATACCCAAAAAGCCGGGGCTACAGCACCCGGTCCTGAGGTAGTAGCCAAAGCCATTTTCAAAGCAGCCAACGACAAAAGTTTTCGCTTGCGTTATCCGGCGGGCAACCAAGCCACGTGGATACTCCCTTTGCGTAAGCTGCTACCCCTGAGCTGGTTTATCAACATCGTCCGTGGACAAGTGGAAAAAGGATTTAAAAGCGCCTATTAAAGTTAGGCGGGCTTCATAGCTACGGAAGGCATTTTGCCTTGTCCCCGACTGCCTACCCAATTGCTCCACACCCGTAGGCCGGTTTGATAGGTTTGTATGGCCCAAAGGGGTAGTTTTTCGGGGGCGATGCCCAACAAATTGGCTACCTCATCGCCCAAAAGAGTGCGCATATAGGCCGGCACAAAGGTTTTGGGCAACCGTGCAAATATTTCTTGTTGCTGTAGGCAGCTCACCAAACTATGGGTAAGTTGTTGCCCAGCCTCCGAAGATTTAAACTGCCTTTGGGCGATGGCGTGCTCTAATTGAAAAGCAGCCTTGCCGTCTGCCGGAAGTAGCTCGGGAGCGATGCCTAACAAAGCCCCAATCACATTCCACAGATGCAGAAAAGCATCGGTTTCGGCTAAGGGAAAAGTTTTGCCCAATTTGCGCATCCCACGGATAGGAATGAGCGAAAACGATAAATTGGTGCCGGCCATATCTTCTTGGTTAATCGGGATGCCCCATTGGGTTTGCCATTCGGGGTGCTGACCGGCAAAATATCGGGCGATGGCGTGGGTAAGACGTACTTTGGCCACACTCCAAAAACCATCGGCTTGGGGTTGTTGAAATACGTTGGGCTGCATCACTTCCCAAACAAACCAAGCGGTTTCCATCAAGCGCTGTAAAGGATTTTCGCGCAAACGCTCTGATAAATACAACACTTGCGCCCCGTCGGCAGCGGCATAACAATAAGGCAGGGAATAAAAACCCAGCAATTGCATATAATCTTGCCAATGGGCGGCAAAAAAACGCTCCGCACGCCGCATTTTAGAGGCATCAGCCCAAGCCGGCAATATAGCCATTGAACCAACAAATTGGTGCAGCGCTGTTTCTTGGCTTTGCCTGAGGGAAGCGCCTGTTTGGGTAAAAAGCTGCAAATAGTGCCGCAAGGCTTGCTTGCCCTGTTCTTTTACAATAGCCTCAACCCATTGGTCGGCTATGGGATCGCCTTGGTGGCGGAAGGGCGCTAAAAATGTGGAAGTGTACACAAACATACCGGCTTTACAAAAATGTGTACTAAGCAAACGCCCTGTGCAAAAGGAAAGTTTGTAGCCTTGTCTGATAACTCAATATTTATGAAAAAAGAGGCTGTCTATGCACGATAGACAGCCTCTTGTCAATAAAAAAGCTCAAATAGAAAATTTTGTCTTACTTCACAAGTGTCATTTCATTGACCAAATGCCCGGCACCGGCCACTTTGTCGATCACAAACAACACGTAGCGAATATCGACCGAAATGCAGCGTTGTAAGTTGGTTTCAAAAGCCACATCGCCACTCATCGCTTCCCAGTTTCCGTCGAAAGCGCAGCCAATTAACTGCCCTTCTGCATTGATGACCGGGCTACCCGAGTTGCCGCCGGTGATGTCGTTGTTGCTGATAAATGCCACAGGTACATCGCCGTTTTCGGCATACTGACCAAAGTCTTTTTTATTGAACAACTCAGTCAATTTAGGGTCAACGATGAACTCAGGGTTACTTTCATACATTTTACCTTTGGTGATTACTTCGCTCAAGTAAGTTTTCAGCGGGAAATCGCGGCCTTCCCAAGTATAGTCTTTCAAGTTGCCATAAGTCAAACGCATCGTAGAATTAGCATCCGGATAGTAGGCTTTGTCGGCATTCATTTCACGGATTCCGGCAATTAGTTTGCGGTTCAGGATGGTGAGGCGCTCTTCGGCAGGGTTGATGCGTCCTTGTACGGTTTGGGTTACAAAATCCATCACAGAAAGCATCGTTTTGAATGCCGGATCTTGCTCCATTACGTCCAAAGTAGGGTTAGCCAAGAAAGCATTGCACTTGTTCGCATCTGTAAATACAGAATTTTGGAAAATCATCTCTACAAAAGCAGCGAAGTTGTTGCCATAATTTTTTTCTACCTCGTCGATAAACGTGGGCGTTTCATCAAATTGGCCGGCAAACTCCGTAAACATCGCCACAGCCAATTTCTTATCTACGTCGGCATAATAATCCTTGAAAAAGTCTTCTACAGTAGATTTCAACGCTTCTGTTTGTTGTTTTACACCGTCGGCATTGTTGGCTTTGAGCGCCTGATAAACGCCCATCATTTGGCGGCACAATACAACAAACTCAGCTCCAAACAAGGCTTCGTTGAGGTAAGTGCGGGTTTTGGCCAATTGGTCGTATCCGGTATAGGCTGCTGCAAAGTCTTGTATCAAGTTGCCATATTTGTCTTGGCGCGAAGCATCGGCTTTTATCCAATTGTCGAGGGCAGCTTCTAAATCACGTTTTTGTTGCAACACGTTCAATCTTTTAAGCCCTTGGGTTTGCCCGTCGAAATATTTCCAATAGTTGCTAATAGACGAATATTTGGAAGCGTACTGAATGCGGACAGCCGGATCGACATCCATATATTCTTTCATAATGCCCAATTTGATTCCGCGCAAGCGCACAATTTCAGGGTTGATAAGGTCTTGGGCTAATGAAACACCAAACGAGGTAAGGTAGCGGTTGGTTCTGCCCGGATAGCCCATTATCATCGAGAAATCGCCTTGTTTAATGCCTTTCAGCGAGATAGGCAAATGGTGCTTGGGTTGCAAAGGCACATTGTTGGGCGAATAGTCAGCGGGCTTGCCATCGGGGCCGGCATACACGCGGAGCAACGAGAAATCGCCGGTATGGCGAGGCCACATCCAGTTGTCGGTATCGCCTCCAAATTTACCGATAGACTCAGGCGGAGCACCTACCAAACGTACATCTTTGAAGGTTTCATAAACCAATAAATAAAACTCGCTGCCGGCATAAAACGGACGCAACTCGGCTTCGTAATGAGTGCCTTCTACGGCTTTGGCGCGCAGGGTAGCCCCTACAGCTTCAATCTTTTTGGCGCGCTCTTGTTCGGTCATCGACGGCGAAAGCTCGGCTTGCACTTGAGCGGTTACGTCTTCGATGCGCACCAAAAACGATACGGTTAGCCCCGGATTGGGGAGTTCTTGGCTTTTATCCATTGCCCAAAAGCCTTTGGTAAGGTAATCGCTGCTTACCGAGCTATGCGACTGGATAAGGTCATAGGCGCAGTGATGATTGGTGAGCAAAAGCCCATCTTTCGAGATGATTTCGCCGGTGCAAAATCCTCGCCCCAAGCGCACCACCGCATCTTTCAGGCTGCCCTGATTGATGTTGTAAATTTGATCTTGGGAAAGTTTTAGTCCTTTGGCTTGCATATCGGGATATTTTTGTCCCAAAAACAGCAACACCCACATCCCTTCGTCGGCAAAGCAACGAAAAGAGGTAAGTACGAGCCAGGTAACGAGTAAGCCTATTTTTTTCAGCATATCGATAAAATCTTGAATGTTGTGGAAATAAATTCAGCGCAAATTTAGCAGAATTGCAACGATTATGTTGAAACTATTTCGGAATAAATTCGTTCAATAAGCTTTTTTAAAAACTTACTCCTTATGAATACTGACCCTCACATAGCCCGATTGAGCAAAATGCTAAGCTATTATTTACGCCACCACCCCGAAGAAATCGGCCTAACGCCCGATGCCCAAGGTTGGGTGGCAGTGCAGGCATTGCTTGAAGCACTCCAACAGAAAGGGACTGTATTAGATCTACCGCTGCTGAATAAAATTGTAGCCGAAAACAACAAACAACGGTTCGCCTTGAGCGACGACCTCCTGCGCATCCGCGCCAGCCAAGGTCATAGCTTTCCGGTGCAACTCGAATATGCCCCACAAGTTCCCCCACCTGTGCTTTACCACGGCACGGCCACCCGTTTTTGGGAATCTATCCAGCAACAGGGACTCACCGCGCAACAGCGCCACCACGTGCATTTGTCGGCCACCATCGAAACTGCCCAAGCGGTGGGTGCCCGACACGGCAAGCCCTTGGTGTTGCAGGTAGATGCTGAGGCTATGCACGAAGCAGGATTTGAGTTTTTTTGTACGCCCAACCAAGTTTGGCTTACGGCCACTGTGCCGCCCAATTTTCTGAAACCTTTGGAATGATTTTATTTACGCCCTTCTCATAAAGTATAAAATCGTTTAGAGTTTTGCTGTCATTTTGTCATTGTATGGGCAAAATGTCTTATTTTTGTATTTAGTTTTTGATTACTCGTCCTCTACATTTTTATACTTTCTGCTTGAGTCTATGCCAACCCCAGAAACAACCTTTACAACCCACCCGCAGCCTTGCGAAACCATCAAAACCACCGAAGAGCAAAACACTGGGCAATCCCGAAAATTATATATTGAAAGCTATGGCTGCCAGATGAACTTTTCGGATAGCGAAGTCATTGCTGCCATTATGCAACAAAATGGCTTCGACACCACCAACGAAGTCGAAAAAGCCGATGTGGTGCTGCTCAATACCTGCGCCATCCGCGAAAATGCCGAGTTGCGTATTCGCAATCGCTTACAGCACCTCAATAGCCTCAAAAAGAAAAAGCCTTCTATGATGATTGGCGTGTTAGGCTGTATGGCCGAAAGGCTCAAAGCGCAACTGCTGGAAGAAGAAAAAATGGTCGATTTGGTAGCCGGTCCCGACGCTTACCGCGATTTGCCCAACTTGGTAGCCGAAGTGGACGAAGGGCACAAAGCCGTCAATGTATTTCTTTCGCGTGAAGAAACCTACGCCGATATTTCGCCGGTAAGGCTCAATTCTAATGGCGTTACAGCCTTTATTTCCATTTCGCGAGGATGCGACAATATGTGCTCTTTTTGCGTAGTGCCCTTTACCCGAGGCCGTGAGCGCAGCCGCGACCCACACTCGATTGTCCGCGAAGCGCAAGCGTTGTTCGACCAAGGCTACCGAGAAGTAACCTTGCTGGGGCAAAATGTGGACTCTTATTTATGGAGTTCAAGCCCTGACGTGATTTCGATTTTGGGCGAACAAAAAGCCATCAAAAAAGGGGTTGATCTCACCGGCATCGAAGTAGTCAATTTTGCCCGATTGCTCGAAATGGTAGCTCAAATCAGCCCATTATTGCGTGTTCGTTTTTCAACCTCGCACCCCAAAGATATGAATGACGAAGTGCTCCACACGATGGCCAAATACGACAACATTTGCAAATATATCCACTTACCTGCCCAAAGTGGCAATAGCCGTGTGTTGGAGTTGATGAACCGAGGCTATACCCGCGAATGGTACTTAGACAGAATCGCCGCGATTAGGCGCATCTTGGGTGAAAACTGTGGCATTTCGACCGATATGATTGCCGGTTTTTGTACCGAAACCGAAGCCGAACACCAAGATTCGCTCAGCCTGATGGAAGCTGCCCGCTACGATTTTGCCTATATGTTTTACTATTCCGAGCGCCCCAACACCTCTGCTGCCAAGCGTTTTGCCGATGATGTGCCTTTGGAAACCAAAAAACGAAGATTACAAGAAATCATCAACCTACAAAACCAACTATCGCTGGAGCGCAATAAATTAGACATTGGGCAAGTGCAAACCGTCTTGATTGAAGGCAGTTCTAAGCGTTCTGAGGCACATTGGATGGGACGCAACTCGGCCAATAAGGTGGTGATTTTTGCCAAAAAAGACGAAAAACCCGGCGACTATGTGCAAGTGCATATTCAAGATTGTTCGATAGCCACTTTGTTTGGCGAATCTTACAAAGCCTCCTAATAGTTTGGCAAAGAGCAATTTTAAAATAAACCAGTGAAAGCGATGTATAAAATTATTTTGTCAAAGCCAATCTTTTTATTGTTGTTGATTTTGTTGCCCCTTTCCAGCTGTGGAAGACGGCAAACACGCTATGTGCTGATGACCACCGCCGAGGTACTTTGCCCTGATCAGTGGCGGCAAGGCAGCACCGACGAACAAACCATTCGCAACATATCCGACACGCTTAGCCAAAACGGTATCGGACACATCAATACAAGGTTCGACGGGCAGAGTCAAACTACTTGCCAAGCCTGTGGCTGTACTACCGGCAGGCGTATTTTAGTAGAAGTGGACGAAGACGATATTGGAAGAGCTTTGATTTTAGGATTTCAACGGGTTTGAGCCTTCGATTTTATTGAAACTATGAAAGAAGAAGAAATACAAAGCATCAAGCTGCGATTTGGCATCATAGGCAATTCGCCGGCACTTAACCACGCCATTCAAATTGCAGCCCAAGTAGCGCCCACCGACCTGAATGTACTCATTACCGGAGAAAGTGGCAGTGGCAAGGAGTCGTTCTCAAAAATTATACACGCTCTCAGCCCACGTCGCCACGGCAATTTTATAGCCGTCAATTGTGGTGCTATTCCGGCAGGCACCATCGATTCTGAGCTGTATGGCCACGAAAAGGGAGCCTTTACCGGTGCCATCGAAGCGCGCAAAGGCTTTTTTGAGGTTACCGATGGAGGCACCATTTTCTTGGATGAAATCGGCGAAATGCCTTTAGAAACCCAAACGCGTCTGCTGCGTGTGCTCGAAAATGGCGAATTTATAAAAGTAGGCTCAACCAAAGTACAAAAAACCAACGTGCGTGTAGTGGCAGCCACCAATGTCGATTTGCAAGAGGCTATTAGCAGGCGCAAGTTTCGCGAAGATTTGTATTTCCGCTTAAGCACAGTCCCTATTTTTGTGCCCCCTTTGCGGGATAGAGACAAAGATATTTTACTCCTTTTTAGAAAATTTGCGAGTGATTTTTCAGAAAAATACCGCGTAGCTCCCATTAGCCTCACCCCCGAGGCCGCCGAGTTAGTACTTAAATTTAGATTTCCGGGCAATATCCGGCAATTGAAGAACTTGGTCGAGCAAATATCTGCCATCGAAACACAACGCGAAATCAGCGCCGAAAAATTAGCAACCTATCTGCCCAGCGAAAACCGCTCACATCTGCCGGTAGCCTTGGATGAAAACCAACAAAATCAAAGTTTTTCGGAACGCGACCTGCTCTACAAAATTCTGTTCGATATGCGCAAAGATGTAACAGAACTCAAAAAATTGGTTTTTCAACTCATCCAACAAGGTAATTTTGGCACAGACGTATTGCAAAATCACCGAGACTTGTTCCATAGCATTGGGGTAGATGCAGACGGGGTAGATATCCAAAGCACTTACACACCCAAAGTGATTTTGACAAAGCCCGCCAATTTTGCGGATGAAAAGGTCATCGAGTTGAACGCTTCAGCGGATATTGTACCTACCCAAGACATTGTCCACGAAGAAGAAACAGAAACCTTATCGCTCGAAGAAAAGGAAAAAGAATTGATTATCAAAGCTTTACAAAAAAATCGCAACAAGCGAAAATACGCAGCGCAAGATTTGGGTATTTCTGAACGCACACTTTATCGCAAACTCAAGCAGTATGACATCGAAGAATAAACTCAGCCTTGCGGCGATGACTTGGCTTTGGCTCTTACTTTCCGGGTGTAGTGTCAACTATTCATTTACAGGCATCTCGTTAGACCCCAGCATCAAAACCATTTATATTCCCAACTTTGTAAACCGTTCAGGCAACGGTCCGCCTGTGATTGGCCAAAACTTCACCGAAAGGTTGAAAGAGTATTATCAGCAAAACTCAAGTCTGAAAATTGTATCCTCAGAAGCCGCCGCCGATTTGATTGCTGAAGGCAATATCGTAGGTTATACCGTTGCCCCCGGAAATGCCTTGGGCGCACCCAACAATCCGGCATTGACCGGTGCAGCCATACAACCCGGCTCGGCAGGCACCGATAGGGTAGCGCAAAATAACCTGACTATCACTGTCGAGGTAAAGTTTACCAACAAAATAGATAAAAGACAAAATTTTACGCAGCAGTTTTCTTTCAATGCCCTTTTTCCGGCCACCACGCCCCTAACCAGTGTAGAAAATGGGCTTATTGACCGTATTTTCGAGCAGTTGGTGTTCGATATTTTCAATAAAACTGTAGCAGATTGGTAAATTTTTTGCATTTTTAACGACATCTTTTGCTCCAATGGATACCGAAAATTTACTATACTTAACCGACGACCCAAGTCGCATTACTGAATCCGATTATTTTGCATTGGAAGACATTGCCAAAGAATATCCTTATTTTCAGTTGGCGCATATTTTGGTGGCCAAAGGCGCTCAGAAAACCATCACGGCCAATGTGAAGCTACGCAAAGCGGCTGCTTATGCGCCTGATCGCAATTTATTGCGCAAATTGCTTTATGCCGGCAACGAAAGCTTTAACCCAACCATTAGCATCGTTCCTGAGCAACCAGCCAACTTGACAGAACCAGTGGCTATCGAAAAAGTAGCAGAGCCACCATTTTCTACTGAGGCGACTCTTTCTATTGTCGAAAATAGCGATTTGTCGTGGTTAGATGCCGAAGAACCTACCGAAACGCTGGCTGTAAGTCTGCTGAAAAAAGGCCAAAAACGGGAGGCCATTTATATTTATGAACGCCTTATCGACAAAAAACCCCAACGCCGCGATTACTACGTCAGACAAGTACGGATTTTAACCGATAATCAAACCTACGACTATAAGCCCGGCTCTGAAGTAGAGTTAGTGAGCGACCTGCATAAAGGTATTTCGGAAGAAAAAAATGCTGCTGATCCTGCGCCTGTCGAAACGGTTAGCAACGAGCTGGATGTAAATATCTTGGCTGCCCAAAACCCTGAATTGACTGCTTTGCAGAACGTAGATATTTCGGATGACAAAATCAGCGAAACCTATGCGCTGATTTTATTTAGCAAAAGTAAGTTTTTCGAATCATTGCTGGTTTATCACAAGTTGTTGGCCAAATACCCCGAGCGCGAAGATTATTATAAGTTGCAAATCAAAGAAATTGAATTGAAAATCAAGCAGTTACAATTGCAACCTTCCCAGCCTGAAACAACTGCATTGGTTACCGAGCCAAGTATCGTACAAGCTGAAGAAATGATAGCTGAAGCTGACCTGCCAACAGAAAGTACTGAAAAACCAGAAATTCATCCAAGCATCCTGCCTACCCAGGACACTTACGTAGCACAAGCAACACCTCCTGCTGAAGAAGCCTCAGCCTCTTTCTTCGACCAAATTTTGCCTCCCGACGAAGAGCTTGAGAGTTATACCATTGCAAACGCATCGACTGAAAAAGCGCAAGACCCTTCACAGATATTGCATTCGGGTATAGAAACAGAAGAAATCAACGAGGCAGAGGCACTTAAAGCATTCCAACAAGGGAATATAGAAGATGCTTTAGCTATCTATAAAAAATTGGCTTTACGCTTTCCTGACAAAGAGGCGTACTATTTAAGCCAAATAGACATTTTGAGAGGTAATTTTAAACCGGAAGACCAGTTTCCGTCAAGCCATACTTCGGAAGAGTTGTCTGATGCCTCGGCCAACTTGGCATCTTCGGCACTTATCGAAGAGGTTGCCCCCGAAGCGCCTCAAAAACCGGCAGTAAACCTACCTCAAGAGCAAGAAATAAGCGAAGTGGCGGCCATTTCTTTGTTCAATGATGGCAAAGTAAAAGAGGCTGTTGAAATTTATAAACAACTTCAGTTGAAATTTCCAGAAAAAAGCGATTACTTTGCAGCGCAAATAGACGTTTTATTGAGTTAGCATTTACTTTTTTTATATGATTTATACCATCATCATCGGATTCATTGTTTTTATCGCTGTTTTGTTAGTCTTGGTCGTTTTGGCGCAAAAATCGAAGGGCGGCGTGGCCAATCAATTTGGAGGCTCAGGAGCAAGTCAATTATTAGGCGTGAAAAAATCGGCAGACTTGTTTGAGCAGCTCACCTGGGGATTTGTAGTGGCCATCATCATCTTAAGTCTTTCAAGTAAGTTTTTCTTGCCTGAGCGGAATAGTGCAGATATTCTGAAAAGTGTAAACGAAGCCGAAGCCAAGTCGAAGCAAGTAAAAGCTCCTGTAAAACAGGAGGCAAAACAGCAAAGCACTACTGAAGCAAAGACGGAAACCAAAGCCGACGATTTGCAGAAAACTGAAGACGCTCCTAAAAAAGAGGAAGCTAAGAAAGAAGACAAAAAGTAAGTTACTACTTACAGCAAAGACATATCAAACGCAGCAATGAACAATGTTCGTTGCTGTGTTTTTTTTATGTAGGATGAGTTGTAGGTAAGCTATTGTAAAAAAGTTTGCACCAATCGATGGAAATGATGCACGCCTTGTTCAGTATTGGGCGAATACCTGCCAGCTTTATAAAACCTCGAACGCACGCCCCGCTGTACGGCTTCTACTACTTCTTCGTCTTCGCGCTCTGTCCGGTCGATGAGTGGTATGGTATTGCCTGTCATCCGAGTAGAGTCCATCGCATAAGTAAGAAAAGAGACCTTGGTCAAATCGGGGGCTAATGGTTTGACAATATTGACAGAACAACCCCAAGGGTAGAAATTGAACATCATATTAGGAAATACCCAATAATAATAAGCGGCAATACGTTGGCCATAGTCGGGCGATTCAGGAGGGAGATCGAAGGCAAAATCAGCTCCTTTGGCATAACCAATCTGTAAATTGGCATATTGGTAAAGCTCATAGGCATATTCATCGTAGTTCAACACACTGTTTAGGGATGGATGAATGAACGGAATATGAAACCCTTCCAAATAATTATCGCAATACAAAGCCCAGTGTGCTTTGACCAAATAATCGCGCGAACGAGCAGGGTCATACAAAAATGAATCGAAAGGCATCCAGCTCAAGCGTTGTTGCATCGTATTGATTACATCAGACAAGGGCATAGCCGGATCTAAAGAGGCAAATAAAAACTTGCCCCATTGGCCAAAAGGCACGCGGTGCAGGTGATCGGCTTCGGTAGGAAAATTTTCTACTTCTTTAAATTCGGGCATCGACACAAACTGGCCATCCAACCCAAACCTGCGCCCGTGATAGCGACAACGCAACTCTTTGCACTTGCCTGCTTGCTCTACTACCAAATTGCCACGATGTGTACAAACATTTGATAAACAATGGATTTGATCTTGGGTGTCGCGGGTAAAAAGCAGTGGTTCGTCTATAAAACTTTCTAAAAAGAAAAAAGGCAAGACTTGGGAAGGCGTTTTGAGCTGATCGGTATCGGCTACAAGCTGCCAAGTACGGGCAAATATTTTGTCTTTGGATGCTTCAAAATAGGCAGGGTCTCTATAAAAAGTAGCCGGTAGTGTATAGGCTTGTTTGATGTTTTCGGCAATATGTAAGGGTTGCATGGGGTGTGTAGGGTTTTATTCAAGAAAGGTTTGAGGGGTCGGAATACTGAATATTTTCAGGCTTGATCAAAGGCAAATAGGCATAGCGCATCATCAACTGTGCAATGGCTACTACATCCTGCTCGCAATAATGGGCAATTTTGGGTAAATTTTGCTCTTGCCAAAAAACTCCGGCTACTTGGCTGCCATCCATCGTCGATTTGGGCGAGGGAATACCCATAATCGCGCAAAGCAAGTCTAATTTTGTAAACGCTTTGTAATCCCCAAAACGCCACAGTTCCATCGTATCAAGCCAGGTGATTTCCCAAGGTTTTTTGCCCTGCACTTGAAAAATTTTTGGCAATCTGATTTGATTGACCAACATCCGCCTTCCCAAATAAGGGAAATCAAACTCTTTCCCATTGTGGGCACAAAGTATTAGATCAGGAAAACGGCGTGATTGAAGCTTTTCGACCATTGCCGAAAACTGGGTCAAAAGTATATTTTCATCTGCATCTGCAAAACTGTGCAGTTTGAGCAATAGATTATCGTCATCGCCCTGGAGCATAGCCGTGCTGATGACGATAACTTTGCCAAATTCGGCATAAATACCGGCGCGTTGTTCAAACTTTTCGGCGGCGCTCAGTGGGCTATCTTTTTCGATCCACTGGGCTTTATGCTCCCAAAGTTGTTGCATAGCAGGACTTAAACCAGCAAACTGAGGCTGTATGGGCACTGTTTCAATGTCTAAAAACAGTATTTTGCGTAGGTCTTTGAGCGAAAACATAAATAGGCAAAAGCTTATTTGATAATTTGTAGCTGATTTTTGTAAGACTTTTTGCCGTAGTCAATACTGTAGAAATACTGCCCTGCGGCAAAATCGGTGGCCTCCCAACGAAAGTTTTTGTCCTTGCTTTCAAATACCAAGCCCCCCCATCGGTTGTAAATTTCAATTTTCTTGAACCTAAATAGGCACGTTTCGTCTGGAAAATCATTGATCATAAACGATTCATTTAGGCCATCCCGATTGGGCGTAAACGCATTGGCAGGCAAGAAATTAGCATCATTAAAAGGCTGGTCGCGTAGGTTGATTTCAACCGTAACTGTGTCTTTGGTATTAAAACAGGGCTTGTTATCGGTAATGATAAAATCAATGATGTATCGGTTGTTAATATCTTTGACGGCTCGGCAATCGGTTTGCCAATTGAAAGGGATGGATAAATTCCCTTTTCCGGTCGATTTATCGGCCACTTGCATATTCAAGTCGCTGAGTCTGAAATTACGGGGTAGTACCTCTATTTCAATATCATCATTGTCTAAATCGATTCCATTGATTAAAAAACTAAGGTTGTCGGTTACGACAATGTCCACTTGGTTGGTACCTAACGAGGTGGTGATGCTGGGCAAGATGTTCGGATCGGGGCGCACAATTAATACCACGCGGATGGTAGAAGTGCGTGGTTGCGGACAGCTATTGTCGGAGGCTACCAAATCGAAAATATAGCTGGGTTGGCTATTGCTCACAAAAGTACAAGGTGGCCAGCAAAACTGGGTTTGTCCTGTTTGCCCGGGGTTGTTGAGGGTAAGGGCACTGTTACTAAAAAAGGCAGGCGCACCACTCAGCTGGAAGTTGACCGGCACCAAAGCAAACCGGATGGCTGTGCCAGCATCGGGGTCGCTTACTTGAAGCGAAAAACATCGGTTGGCTTGTTGGTTGATAAACAAGGTATCGCCTGAAACAAAAGGGCGGCTCGGGTTGTCGTTGCGCACCAAGGCAAGCACCGGCGGATTGGTAACAGGGCAATCGATGACTAAGATTTGATAATCGCGGCGCACTTCACCAATTTTTACCCCACCACGAATTTCTTCGACCAATACGCTAAATACAAATAGCCCCAAAGTAGAGGCTCGCACACGCAATATACCTGTGGAAGGGTCTATCTGTAAAGCAGGACTACCCGGGATAGCATTGGTAGCGCTGAATCCTGTAAGCCAGCTAATTTGCGTATAAGGCCCCGGGCGCGAACCGGTTGTAGCAGCACTGCCCAAGGTAAGATTTCCTGCCAAAGGTGTAACCAAGCTATAGCGTAATTGATCGCCGTCGGCATCTGTGGCGGCAAAGTTGAGCGTAAAGTCGTTGTTGCGGCAGGCATAGTCGCCCACGATGTTGCGAAAAGTAGGCGACGAATTGGTAGTTGAAAGGCGTGGAAATTCTAAATAAAACACACTACCCACATTGCCCGGATTGGCTATGTTGTTAATCACATTGTTACGGCAGCATCGTTGCCAGCTCATATAATACCCGTTGGAGTCGTTGTAGGTTCCGTTGCGCATCGTTACCGTAGCCCGATACAAATAGCGCCTTGTGCTTAGCCGCGAATTGCTACAAGCGTTGTTGGTGTATTGCACTTGATCGAAAGTGGTAAGCGGAAGGCTGAAACTTTCAACAGCACGGTTGCCCGATTTGGTGTAAGTCCAAACTGTAATTTCATTGTCTATGGCCGATAGGTTTCCATTGATGAGATCGAAATAGAGTGTTAGTACTATTTCATACCGTTCGTTGCCTATTCGGTTCATTTGCAATTCACCACCTACGATGTGGGTGGCAAAAGTGTTGGCCGATAATAGGCTGAGTACAACGAATAATACAAGGCGTGTTAAAAATGCCATAGAACTATCTAATGAGATTTTTCAAAAAGATGAATTTACAAAAACTTTTACAAAACAGCTTTTATCCCCTTTTTTGATAATTGTGCAAAACTTCTGTATGGGTTTGGGTTTTTTGCGTCTCTTTTTTGGT
>DMHB01000260.1 GCA_003449595.1 Microscillaceae bacterium
CTATGCGCTCCCCCTATTGCGTCATATTTTTCGATGACAGCCACTTGGCTATTGCGCTCGGCCACCAGTACATTGTGTGTGTGGTAAGTTACAGGGCTACCGGCCTGACTATCCGCAAGATAATGTAGTAAAATAGGCTTTTCGACACGGGTGCGGGCTGCCACTTGCAAGCAAATACCGTGGTCAAACAAGGCCGTATTCAAGGCCGTAAAAGGTTCTTCGCCGGTAGCCAAGTGCTTGGCAAAGTAATTTTGAGCCAAAGCAGGGTCGTTTTGCAAGGCTTGCGCCAATGGCACTAATTGCACGCCCGACGGCAGTTGGTGGGCATCCGACAAATCGTCGCGGTAAATTCCATTGACAAACACCAGTCGATAGGCATCCAACTCAGGAATTTGAAAAGCAGCCAGTTGGCTATCAGATAATTGGGAGGGTTGTTGGGCTGTAAATTGAAGCTTATACAAACCGTCTAACTTAGTATATTTCCACTCTTCGTGACGTGTGTTGGGCAGTTCAGCAGCAGCAAATGCTTGCCAAGCCTTTTGTTGTTGGTCGTTGTGTGCTGCTTTGGTGGCTTGTTTTTCCCATAAAGCAGCCCACTGCTCGTTAAAAGTATTTTGATTGGTTACAATATTCATTGGTAAAAGATAAAACTAAGTTTTTTATTGAATTACGTCTGCAAGTATGGCATTTTTGAATGAGGTATGTTCATTCATTTGCGCACCTCGTAAGTCGGTACCGGTCAAGTCGCAGTTTTCAAAATCGGTATGCCAGAGGCAAGCCTCGCGCAAATCGCAGCCACTCATTTCGGAGCGCGAAAAATCGGCACCTTGCAGATTGGCCTTTCTAAAAATGACTTGATTGAGCATTGAATCAGTGAATAAAGAGCCTTCGAGGTTGGCTTCGCTAAAATTTTGCCCTGAAGCCAGTACCCCGGAACAATTGGCATACATCATCGAAATTCGGCGCAAATCGAGTTGGCGCAAGTCTTTAAAACTTAGCTGCAATTGCAATTCGGCTATGGCTTTGTCTAAGTTTAGGTCATATACCCCAAAAATTAAATCTTTGATGTAATAAGTATTCCAACGTCCGCCGGCTCCCCCTTGCAGCAAAAATTGCTGGTGTTGGGCGTGTTTATCCCAAAACTCATCTGCTGAAATTTCGCTGGCGTTTTTCACCAACTGAATCATAGCGGCGCGTGTTTCGTCGAAGCTCATTACTGTAAAATCACTACTTAGCAAATAGGTTTAAGCGGTTTGCTCTTCTTTGATCCAATCGTAGCCTTTTTCTTCCAGCTCTAAGGCCAGGGCTTTGGTGCCCGATTTCACAATGCGGCCATTGTACAGCACGTGTACAAAATCGGGTACAATGTAGTCGAGCAAGCGCTGGTAGTGTGTTACCACAATAACAGCATTATCTTTGTTGCGCAGCTTGTTGACCCCTTCGGCCACAATGCGCAAGGCATCAATGTCTAAGCCTGAGTCGGTTTCGTCTAAGATGGCTAATTGGGGTTCTAACATCGCCATCTGGAAAATTTCGTTGCGCTTCTTCTCCCCACCCGAAAAACCCTCGTTGAGCGATCGGCTGAGCAAGGCTTGGTCAATTTCAACGAGTTGCATTTTCTCCTTCATTTTTTTGAGAAATTGCACCGCATCCAGAGGATCTTCGCCTTTATACTTGCGAATTTGGTTCAGCGCAGTTTTTAAAAAATTGGTAGTACTAACCCCCGGAATTTCGACTGGATATTGGAAAGCTAAAAAAATACCTTCGCCGGCGCGTTCTTCGGGTGCTAAATCGAGCAAGTCTTTTCCTAAAAATTGGACAGAACCTTCAGTTATTTCGTAATCTTCACGTCCAGCCAATACCGAAGCCAAGGTGCTTTTTCCGGAACCATTGGGCCCCATAATGGCGTGTATCTCGCCGGCTTTTACTTCTAAGTTAATGCCTTTTAATATTTGCTTGTCTCCGATAGAGGCTTTCAAATTTTGAATAGATAACATATACGAATTGTTAAAAAAATTTGCGATGATAATGAAAAAATATAGTAGAAAAAAGCCCTTTAATGTCTGATTTATTAAAGGAAACTACTTTACGTGTGAAAAGTTCAAAACCCGATAGAAGCGCCTTTTTCGACCGCAAAAGCCTGATCGTGTTGGTTATAAATATCGGCCAACGACATAGGTCGTTCTATTTTCGTTTCAAAACCCAACTGGTTAGATAATTCTTGGGCTTTGGGAGCAGCCAGAGGCTTGAACTCATAGGTAGCAATAAGCCGCCCTTTGCGAAGCAAGGCGGTGTCGATGTTGCTGATATGGGTGTTGAAGGTGCACAGAATTTGAATATTCAGACAATCAGACAAGAGTCCGTCTGCCAAGTTGAGCAGGTTTGAAACCGAAATATTTCTACCGGTTTCACGGGCTTCTACAATGTCCTCGGCATCTTCAATGATCAGCACCGAATTTGGGTTAGAAATCAACAAAGGCAGAAAATCTGGCGAGGCAATTTTGTAGGCAAAATCGGGTGGAATGTAAATCATCCGTTTGTTGATCAGCGAAGTAAGGTAGCGGATATAACTCGTTTTGCCAGTGCCGGGCACACCATAAAGCAACACCAAGCCTTTGTCGTTGGCTGTGTTGAGGCGGTTCACAATCAATTCGTGGATAGTGGCAAAATCATCATTATAGTTGCGCTGTAGGTCGATATTGTTTTTCTTCACTTCAAAATCGCGCAAGCATAATGTCTTTTGGCTTTCATACAATAGAAATATTTTGCTTTCGGCGCGCATTTCGCCGATAGACTGCCGTATGGTGGTGATGAGTTCGTTTAAGTAAGCTTCTTCGATTTTATCGCCGTGCATAATTCGCACTTCGCTGTCTTCGTCGTTGCAATAGATGTGCAAGTCTGTTTGCAACTCGATGAAAAAACCTGACAAAATTATTTTTTCTTCTTTTTTATCGAAACGGCGGTATTTGGTAGTTTTTGAAACCGGGATTTGGTACTTATTCACCAATAACTCAAACATTTCGGGTGTATTGAAATGTTCATAAAAGGTAATGAGATGCGGCGGGTAGCCATTGCGCGCTACAAAATATTGAGGATACTCAATTTTGCCTTGATAATCAATCAGTTCATTGAAAAGAAATTGGTACGAAAACTTACCTTCTTGGTGGATGTGCTCAAAATTTTGCTTCATTAGGCAAGGTTAAACAAAAAATAATAGAGGAAATAAAATTGAAAATAAAGGCAAATATAGGTAAAAATCGGCAAAACTTGGATAAAAGCCCCCATAACGGCTTAAGTTATTTAGAATAATTCCAAATTATTGGCTTATGATTTTTGTCATTCCGTTGTCTGTACTTTGTATGTTAATTTTGTGAGGTAAAGAAAAATAAGACTTTTTATTGCTATGCAAAATACTCCATTCAAAGCGATTAGTTTATCTTATAAAACAGCCCCATTAGAGGTGCGCGAACTGTTCGCATTGGATAATACACAAATACGCACCTTGCTGGTAGAAGCTCGCGAGACTTTACACATCACCGAGTTGTTTGTGCTTTCTACTTGCAACCGAACCGAAGTCTATTACAGTTCCCCTCAAAACCTTGGCGCAGCTTTGGCGCTTAAAATCTTGAAAATCAAGGGTGTCCAAGAAGCAGAAATATTGGCGCAGAAGTTTTTTCCTTTGTTTTTGCAATTTGATGAACCCCTGGCGGCTGCCCGTCAACTATTCCGCGTGGCATTGGGCTTAGAGTCGCAGGTAGTAGGCGATTTGCAAATTACCAATCAAGTCAAAACAGCCTATCAACACGCCGCCGATACCGAAATGTCAGGACCTTTTCTGCATCGGTTGCTCCATACCATCTTTTTCACCAACAAGCGGGTAGTGCAAGAAACTGCTTTCCGCAGCGGTGCAGCCTCTACCTCTTATGCCACGGTCGAACTGATTGAGACCCTGACGGCTGATATTTCGCAGCCCAAAGTATTGGTTTTAGGCTTGGGCGAAATCGGACACGATGTATTGGCCAATCTACAGGACAGCCCAATTCCTTATCATATCACCATTGCCAACCGCACCTTGGCCAAAGCGCAAACCTTGGCTAACCAATTTGCCACGGCTTATGTGGCTTTCGAGCGTGTGTGGGAAGCCATTGCCGAAGCCGATGTGGTCATCTGTTCGATTGCCAAAGATGACCCTTTCATCACAGTAGCGCAGCTGCAAACCCTGACTACACTCAAGTATAAATATTTGGTCGATTTGGCTGTGCCGCGCAGCATCGAACCCGAAGTAGAAACCCTGCCCAATATAGTGGTGTATAACATCGACAATATCAACAACAAAGCCAATGAAGCGTTGCAGCGCCGCTTGGCCGCCATTCCACAGGTAGAGCAAATTTTGGCCGAAACATTGGCCGAATTTAGCGAATGGGCACGCGAAATGGAGGTGTCACCCACCATACAAAAGCTCAAAAATGCGTTGGAAAATATCCGCACAGAAGAAATTGACCGCTATACCAAAGAGCTAAGCCAAGAAGAATGGGCCAAGGTGGACAAAATCACCAAAAGCATTATGCAAAAAATCATCAAACTGCCTGTGCTACAACTCAAAGCCGCTTGCAAACGCGGCGAAGCCGAAACCCTGATCGATGTATTGAACGACTTGTTCAACTTAGAAAAAGAACAAGCTCCTATAAAAAAATAGTAAAAAAATTTGCACTCAAAACGAACAGCTCGTATATTTGTATCCGATTTTAGGACTGTCCGATGGTGTAACTGGCAACACGTCTGATTTTGGTTCAGAAGAGTCTAGGTTCGATCCCTAGTCGGACAACAAAAATCCCTTACCACATCCTTAGCGATGTGGTTTTTTTATGCGCTTTTCTTAACTTGGTCAGACACTTACTTTATCCCTTTTCCTATGTCTGCCTCTTCACTTATCGACCTAAGCCATACCATCGAACACGGGCTTGTTACCTACAAAGGACTTCCTGCCCCCATTGTTTGCGACTACCTGAGCCGCAAAGCTTCCCAAGCATTTTATGCAGAGGGCACCAGCTTTCAAATCGGAAAAATAGAAATGGTGAGCAATACCGGCACTTATGTCGATTGCCCTTTTCACCGGTTTGCCGAGGGCAAAGACTTGTCTGAAATGGCCTTAGAGCGATTTGTCGATTTGCCGGCGGTCTGTATTCGTGTGCCTTTTGCTACCTCCTTGGCTATCACCGAAGCCCATTTGCAAGCGTTCGACCTATGACAAAAAGCGGTTTTAATCCATACAGGCTGGGATATTCACTGGAACACCCCCCAGTATTATGAAAATCATCCTTTTGTTACTGAGGCTGCTGCCGAGTTTTTACGCAGCCAAGAGGTATTGTTGGTGGGCATCGATTCGCACAACATGGATGATACCCGCACCAATAGCCGTCCGGCGCACACCATTTTGCTGGGTGCAGAGATATTGGTGGCCGAGCACCTCTGCAACCTGCACCTTATTCCGGATGGGAAACCTTTTACTTTTACGGCTGCCCCTCCCAAATTCAAAGGCGTAGGTACTTTTCCGGTCAGGGCTATGGCCAAAATATTGTAAGGTGTTGATTTTTAGTATTTTTTGCAGGAGATGCTCAAATTAAGAGGCTTGCTGTTTTCCCTTTTCGGGATTTTCAGGTATCATACCTTTGCAAAGCCGAAGGACTTGAGTATGAAAAATCATAAGTGAAACCTGGGGAAACAGCCTACCCCACTGTTGCAGCTATTCAGCCCTGTGGTTCATCGAAAGAACACCTGACACGGCGAAATTCGCTACTGCAATTACAGACCCTCAAAACCAATTGGAAAACTGTGTTTGGGGGGTGAGGATAAGCATAAAAAGAGGAACGCCTACAAGCGACCGCAGCCCACTTGACGGCCTCATTCGGTCAAACGTTCCTCGGTGCAAAGATAGGGG
>DMHB01000185.1 GCA_003449595.1 Microscillaceae bacterium
TTTATCAGATACCGCGCCTATCGCTGAACTGCATAATGCAATTGTACCAATCCTGAAGGGAAAGATTGCGTGTGCAATAGTTGCAGTTTTTGCTCAGGCAGCCCGTTTTGAAAAAGCTTAGTACCATCGCCTACCAAAATAGGAATAATGGATAGGATGATTTCATCTAAATATTTTCCTTGGAGCAATGCGTTGACCAAGTCGCCGCCTCCGTCGCAAAAAATATGAGTCCCTTGAGACTCAGACTTGAGTTGGGCTATCAAATCGCCCAAAGCTCCATTGTAGAAAATAATGTTGCCTTGCGGCGGACGTTGCGTGCGTGTGATCACGTAGGTTGTCCGGTCGGCGTGCGGAAACGTATCTACGTGTTTCATCACCCAATCATAGGTTTTTCGACCTACCAAAACTGTATCTACGGTTTGTAAAAATGCGTGGTAGCCATAATCTTCCCCTTCTTGGGCTACTATTTCGAGAAAACTCAAATCATCTTCCGGTTTGGCGATGTATCCGTCCAAACTACAGGCAATGTATAGAATTACTTTTCGCATAAAATAATGTTTAGTTGAGGAAAAAGATGAGATGAAATAAATTTCAATTTAGCCAAAATGTTTGGCAAAACTACCCGTTGAATCCCTTCTTGTTGCCATATTTGCATACTTTTTAATCCTTTCTTCTATGCACCGCAATACGCTTCTACGACATATATTCAGCGCACGGCAAAATCCGGCGCAGCTGGCCTTTGCAGGCATTGGCCTCCTGTTAGGATTGGTGCTGATGCTGTTGTCTTTTCAATTGTATTTACAAATCAAGCGGGTATTGAAACCCGAACAGGCCAACCCCGAATATTTGATTTTGAGTAAGAAAATTACCTTGGGCAACACTTTGATGATGGGCAGGGCCGACTTTTCGGCCAAAGAAATCGAATCGCTACGCAAACAGCCTTTTACCAAAACGTTGGGGGCTATTGTTGCCAACCAGTTTGAAGTCGAGGCTTTTGGCGAGGGTAATTTGCCTTTCTACACCGAACTGTTTTTTGAAGGCGTGGCCGACGAGTTGCTGGATGTGGATACTGATGATTTTCGGTGGAAACCGGGCGACACGATGATTCCGATTGTAGTTTCGCAAGATATGCTCAACTTAGTCAATTTTGGCTATGCGCTTAGCAAAGGGCTTCCACAAATCAACAAATCGACTGTGGGGTTGCTAAAAATAAAAGTGCGCATACGGGGTGCTAAAGGAGAGGCCATTTTCGACGGAAAGGTGGTAGGCTTCAGTGAGCGGATTCCTTCTATATTGGTGCCCGAGTCATTTATGCTTTGGGCTAACCAAAATATTGGCCGTGGTGAGCCTGAAAATCCCGCAAGGTTAGTCATCCGCGTCGATAACCCGGCCAATCCGGCGGTGGCGGCTTATTTTGAGTCGAAAGACTACCAAATCAACCAAGAGCGACTCAATGCAAGCCGTATCGGAGGTGTTTTGCAAGTGGTGATGAGTGTGATTGGCGTGGTAGGCTTGTGTTTTGTAGGTTTGGCTATGGTGGTTTTTGTACTTACCTTCCGGGTAATGTTGGCCGAAGCCAAAGAAGAAATGAAGCTGCTGCTACAATTAGGCTATACCAGCAGTATGATTGGCAGCTATCTGATGCGGTTCTTTTTTGTGTTTGTGGGTGTTACAGCCCTACTTAGCTTGGCCTTGCTTTATTGCTTGGTCGATCGGCTGACGCAGTATTTCATCCAGCAGGGTTTATCGATTCAGCCCGGTGTCGATGGCGTTGTTTGGCTGCTGGGCGCAACCGCTATATTTTTGATTTTTGTGCTGAATACAGTAATTTTTAGGCAAATTGTATCCAAAGCCACCTAAAATTATAAAAACCAACCACTATGATGGCGCGCCGCTATTTGTTTTTGCTGTATGTTTTGACTACGGCTCTTTTTCTTTGTGCCAACCCAGCTATCGGGCAAGTGCCTTCCAATCCTTTGGGGCTAAATCCCTTTGGCTTGAAATGGCAACAAATTAAAACCGAACGAGTAGAAATTGTTTTTCCCGAAGAACTCCAACCCCAAGCCCAACGCGTAGCCAATGTAGTGCATTACTTGTGGGACAACCAGCGAAAATCAGTAGGTGATAAGGCCGAAAAAGTTACCATCCTGCTACAAAACCAAACTACCAATGCCAACGGGTTTGTTACCGTAGGCCCTTACCGGTCGGAGTTTTATGTAACCCCGCCCCAATTCAATATCAGCGGTGCTGCCGATTGGTTAGACCTGCTTGCCATCCACGAATATCGACACGTACAGCAGTTTTCAAACTCTTCGCGTGGGGTTACCAAGTTTTTCAGAACCATTTTAGGTTCTTGGGTTTGGGGTGGGTTTCTGGGCACAGCTTTGCCTCGGTGGTACTTAGAAGGCGATGCCGTAGGCACAGAAACAGCGCTCACTTTGGGCGGGCGAGGCCGTGTACCCGAGTTCGATATGCAATACCGCGCCCTGCGTCTTTCGGGCAGGAAATATGGCTACGAAAAAGCCAGCGCCACCTCGCTCAAGCAATTTGTGCCCAATCATTACAACTTGGGCTATTATATGACCACTTACGCAAGGATACATTTTGGAGCCGATATTTGGAGCAAAGTAGTACAAGATGCGGTCAATTTCAAGGGAGTATTTTTCCCGTTTAGCCAAGGGCTGCACCGATACACCGGCTTGCGCACCCGACAATTATACCGCGCTACGATGCAAGAATTGGATAGTTTATGGATTCAACAAGATACAACCCTGCAACTTACCAAGGCTACGGTCGTCAATCAAAAGAAAAAAGCCACCTTTACCAGCTATCGCAATGCCCAATATGAAGCTGAGGGCGTTTGGCTGGTCGAAAAATCGGGCTTCGACAAAATTCGCACCCTTGTCAGGATTTACGCCAATGGTACAGAAGAAACCCTCACGCTGCCTGGCATCAACGACGAAGTGAATAATACCCTATCGGTGGTAGGTAGCCAAGTTTGCTGGAGCGAACTGGCCTATGGCGTGCGTTGGGGGCTGCAAGATTTTTCGGTGGTTTGCTTGTATGACATCAAAACCAAACAAAAAAGAAGAAGCACCCAACAGACCCGCTATTTTGCTCCTG
>DMHB01000182.1 GCA_003449595.1 Microscillaceae bacterium
CATCAGATTTTTTGAGCTTATTGAGATCGCCTTCGTGGCGAATGGTTTGCGGAAAAAATGGCCCTTTTTGCTCTTCCATCACATAGGGCAAGCCCATCGCTTCGGGCACCACCAAAATATCGGAAAAGATGATGGCTGCATCTACCCCCAACAAATCTACAGGTTGAATGGTAACCTCGGCAGCCAAGGCAGGCGTAGTGGCCAGTTCGATGAATCCACTTACTTTGGCACGCACAGCACGGTATTGAGGCAATACGCGCCCGGCTTGGCGCATCAGCCAAACTGGTTTACGCGGTGTAGCTTCCCCACGAAGGGCACGCAAGAAAAGATCATTTTGAAGTTGCATAGTGCAAAAATACAGGCTTCTTGTAGAAAAACAGCAAGTCTTATTTGAAAATCAATAGAAATAGAGCCATATTTGGTACATATTATTCAGAGTACTGTTTGCTGTTTATTACCTATGAATACATTAGTTAAGGAAGATTCTGCCATCAAATACGTTAATTTTTACTTTTTGCCTTTCATCATCGAGTGTCTAAGCCGGTGGTTAGGGTTGGGAATTTACCGAAATTTAGAAGCCAAAGGCGACCCCAACAGTTTCTATTTTTTCGCCATCATCAATATCCTTATCACCCTATTTACGGTCTCGTTTGTATATATCCATTACAATGGCATCCGTAAAAAATATACCTTCATCGCCGAGCGCAACTACGAATCGAAAGTAACCCTGTTTTCGATTATTTTCATCGTCTTTGTCATCCTTTCGGTGAATTATATTGTCTATGATGTATTCAGCAAGCAATCGTGGTACATCAGCTTTTCGGCACGCGAAGGCGCACAAGCGGTCATCCCAACCGTTACTTTTTTGGGCTATGGCACTTTTATTTTGTTGCTCTCGCTGCTTTGTATGAGTGTGCCGCGTGAGCTGAAAAAAGAAGCCAGCGATACCGGCAAAACAAGCCTTTTGGACGACATCGAGGATTTGATCCAGGGCGAAAAAACCTTTGAAGTCGAAGACCTAAAACCCATCGACGAACACGACTACGACATTGACCGCAACGATGTAGAAATTGTGAAATTGGAAGGCGCGCTCAAAAACGAACAAACCCGCATCGATGCCTACATCCTCGAAAGTGTATTGTTTGGCGCGTTGGCCTTTTCGGCTTTCATTACCATCATCGCCTCCGAGCGGTTCAACTTCACACAGCAAGAATATACCAACCTCCGCAAAGAAAGTGTGGTGTTTTATACCCAAGATAGCCTCAGCCGTGTGCAAGACGCCAAAGTCATTGGCATTTTACCGATTGCTTTCAGCGGCGACACCAAAGAGCACATCGACGCAGGCAATAAAGTAAGCCATATTGCTGTAGAAAGCACTTTTATTGAGTCGGAAGTGAAGCTTTTCTGGCAAAACATCACCACGCTGCTCGACAGCGTATTGTTGTTCAATTTTTCGCTGGCAAGCGAGGCTTGGTCGCGCATTCAAAACCCGCGGCAATTACTCATCTTGATTATGTTTGAAACCTTGTTTTGCTCCTTGTTTTTCCTTTCGGTGATTGCTGCGCGGCTTCGATACAGCATCATTGCCGAAGAAATTGACAACCTCATCCGCTTGGCGCGCACTTTCAACGACAAAGAAGAAGAGGTCTATAACCTGAATTTGCAAATCGACGAACACAACCAAGTCAAATCGAACCTCCTACGCCGACTCACTGCCTTAGAAAAAGCCATCAACCTGCGCATCGAACGCGCCAAAGCCTTGCGCCAGCAAACCAAGCCCATTATTTTTTATATGAGCTTGCTGCGCAATATGGGCGTTTTTATGTTTATCATCATCTTGATCAACAGTAGTATGTTCTTTTCCAATACATTGGCCTCTATTTTCATTTCGCTGTCGCTATTTGCCTATGCCTACGAAAGCATCGATGGGTGGCTGCGCAAACGACGCATTAGCCGAGCCAATTTCCCTTCGATTACTACCAAATAATTTTTTTGATACAGCTACCTTATTGTTATGGGAATCCGATCTGTTTTAAGCAAACCTTTGGCGGCCTTTATCCACGCCCAAACCCAACGCTGGATGAGCCGCCCCGAAGAAACACAGCAGAAAGTGCTGCAAATGCTCATCAGCCAAGCCCAAAAAACCCTTTTTGGCCAAGATCACCGCTTTGCGCAAATCCAAAACCACCAAGATTTTCAGCAGGCCGTCCCCATCCGCGATTATGAAGCCCTCAGCCCCTATGTCGAAAAAATAAAAGCCGGTCAAGCCGATGTGCTTTGGAAAGGCTTGCCTGCCTATTTTGCTAAAACCTCGGGCACTACTTCAGGTACGAAATACATTCCTATCACACGCGATTCGATACCCAACCACATCAACTCGGCGCGCAATGCCCTGTTGGCTTATATTTATGCAACCAGCAAATCGAGCTTCTTAGATAAAAAGCTGATTTTCCTTTCGGGAAGCCCTATTTTGGCCGAAACAGGCCCCAAGAAAATTCTCACCGGTAGGCTGTCGGGCATCGTAAACCACCATGTACCCGCCTATTTGCGCTCGAACCAAAAACCCAGCTTTGAAACCAACTGCATCGAAGATTGGGAAGCAAAATTGGACAAAGTCATCGAAGAAACCCTCCACGCCGATATGTCGCTCATTTCGGGCATTCCGCCGTGGGTGCAAATGTATTTCGACCGCATTATGGCGCGCACCGGCAAAACCATCCATGAGGTTTTCCCTCATTTTTCGCTGTTCGTATATGGCGGGGTCAATTTTGAACCTTACCGCAAAAAACTCTTCGACTCTATCGGCAAACCGGTTGACTCTATCGAGCTTTTCCCGGCTTCTGAAGGCTTTTTTGCTTACCAAGACACCCAAACCGAACCCGGGATGCTGCTTTTGTTAGACAGTGGTATTTTTTATGAGTTCATTCCTGCCGAAGAATATTTCAATCCTAACCCCACTCGCCTGAGCATTGGCCAGGTAGAATTGGGCAAAAATTATGCGCTCATCATCAATTCAAATGCTGGTCTCTGGGGCTATTCCATTGGCGATACGGTAAAATTTGTATCCAAAGATCCTTATCGGCTCATCGTCAGTGGGCGCATCAAGCATTTTATTTCTGCCTTCGGCGAGCACGTCATAGGCGAAGAAGTAGAAAAAGCCCTGCGCTATGCAATGGAGCGCCACCCCGAGGCTTCGGTGGCCGAGTTTTCGGTGGCACCGCAGGTTAGCCCTGCCGAAGGGTTACCTTACCACGAGTGGCTCATCGCCTTCGAGCGGCAACCTGCCAACTTGACTCAATTTGCGTTGGATGTTGACCAAAAACTTTGCGAATTGAATAGCTACTACGATGATTTGATCCGTGGCAATATCATCCGAACTTTGCAAATAACCGCGCTCCAACCGGATGCTTTTCAGCAATATATGAAAGCCTTGGGCAAATTAGGGGGACAAAACAAAGTGCCTCGGCTCTCGAACGACCGAGCTTTGGCAGATCAAATCCAAGCCTATAAAGTTTGATAACTTTAGGCTTGGGTTTATCTTGATGTACCTCATTGTGATTATTTTTTGTGGTAGCTTTTGCGGCAATTATCTGAGCAAAATTTGGCTTGAGGGCTTTTCTTCACGGTTTTTTTGCCACATTTTTTGCAAGTAACCTTAAACATTTTAGGCGTTTGGTCGGCTTTGGCCACGGTGGTTTGCATCACCACAGGAGTAGTTTTGGGCTGTTCTACTTTATTTTTGGTGGGCGTTTGCTCTAAGCGAAACCCAATGGTATTGTGCTCATAGAGTTTTTCTTGGTTGGCAGCCTTGATTTGCCCCGCGCCACCCGTAGGAAGTCCTCCTTGCAATACCCAAGGCGGGATGTGCTCGGCAAAGGAATTTAATTGCTTGAAAAAATCCATCATTTGGTGCAAAGACAAAGCCGAATTATCGGTCTTGGCCACCGACTGCACTTTCGGCTGTAACACTTGTGCACGGCTGCGCTCTTCGAGGTAAACCCGAAAATCGAAATAGGCCAAATAGCCAATACAAACCAAGGCCAATAGCTCGAACAAGGCGCTGATTCCAAAACCGGCCAAAGCGTACTGGCGGGCCGTTTGTTGTATGTCGGTAGTTTTGGTCAGGGTTGTTTGGTCGAGACGTTCAGTTTTGCGGTTTTTTTCGTTTTGCAGCTTATCAATTTGCGACGCATAAAACTTCAACTTGGCTTCTTCGGCAGGTGGTGCAGTCAGAAACATTCCTTCTTGCACTTGTTTCTGCACCTGCTTCTCCAATTGCTTCATAGCCTGCCGATAATCTTGTATTTTCTGGTCGTATTGCGATTCCAATTGACGGCCATCCATTTGGGCGCGCTTGGTCAGCACCGCCGTACTATCGGCCATAGCCCAAGTAAGCTGGTAACAGCCCACGGTCGAGCTGCCGGCACTCAGCCCAAACAGCACCAACGAAATAATCACCGACGACAGCACCCATTTGTCGCTTTTCAGCTTTTCGGCAAATAGCTCGTTCCAAATAATCCGCTTGGCCACTTCGAGCAACACCAAAACGACGGCAGCAACGATGGCCACCAACAAGGGCTGGTAAGGAAAAGTAGGTACCAAATAACCCAATAGCTTGAAAACAGCAAAGAAGGCTAAAAATCCGCTGAAGATTTGCAGCACAATGCCTGCAAATTGTGCCAGACGTTTCTTGAGCAGGTAAGCCTCCGCATAGCTTTTTTCGGCATAGCGGTCGCAAGCCTGATCGACCACATCTTTGTTTACAAAGGCTTTGTACAGCCTTTTGTGAGGACTGGGAAAAATCCGAGTGCGCGACAAGCCCTCGTGCAGGCTATTGTCGCCAGTTTCTTGAGATCCATTCAACTTCATAATTTTGACGATTTATTTGTGAATAATTCCGCCCCGCTGTGCCCCTGAAATTTGGCTAACCGGATAGGGTTTTGTATTTTTCAAGGTATCTTTGTGCAGAAAGCGTAGTGCAAAGATAACGAGGTGGTTTCTTTTTTGTTACCACATCGAAGAAAAATTTTTTATTTCACTGCTTTTTTTTGAAAATTTGTTGAATTTTTGTTGCCACCCAATGCCAATGGACACGAACGAACTCTCAGAATTTGAAAAAGTTACGAACTCCATCTTGATCATTCGTAACAAAAAAGTGATGATTGATGCCGATTTGGCGCGGGTGTATCAAGTTCCTACCAAACAACTCAACCAAGCCGTCAAGCGCAACATCCAACGCTTCCCCGAAGATTTTATGTTTCAGCTCAACAAGGAAGAACGCGACAAGGTGGTGGCAGAATGTGACCACCTCCAAAACCTGAAGTTCTCTCCTTATATGCCTTATGCTTTTACCGAACACGGCGCACTGATGCTCGCAAGCATTCTCAACTCCGATGCGGCCATCCGCGCTTGTGTACACGTGGTGCGGGCTTTTATCAAAATGCGCGAAATACTTGACAACCAAGTCAGCCTGATGGAAAGCCACCTGATGCGCAAAATTGAAGAGCTGGAACAACGCAACCAGCAACACTTCGACACCTTGCAAGCTTTGCTCCAAGAACTAAGAGATGCTAACCCTACTGCTTAAATCCTTTTCCTCTTTTTGAATTATGATGAAGAAAGTATTCGCCGAAATCGTCAACATTGGAGACGAAATCCTGTATGGACAAATTACCAATACTAACGTACAATGGCTGAGCACCGAACTCGACAAAATCGGTGTGAAGGTGGTGCGCCACTCTACCGTTGCCGATGAAGAAGCCCCCATTTTGCAAATATTAGCGGAAGCCGCTTCGCGCGCCGACCTAATCCTAATCACCGGCGGACTGGGTCCCACCAAAGACGACATCACCAAGAAAACTTTGGCCAAGTATTTCGACACAGAATTGGTCATCAACGAAACCATTTTAGCGCATATTACGGCCTTTTTTGAAGCGCGTGGGCGCGAAATGAATGAAAGCAATCGCTTACAAGCGGCTATGCCTGCGGCTTGTACCCCTATTTTCAACCGATTGGGCACTGCCCCCGGGATGTGGTTTGAGCAAAACGGAAAGGTGTTTGTATCGATGCCCGGCGTGCCCAAGGAAATGGAAATTTTGATGGAAGACTCGATTTTGGCCAAAATTCAAGCTTTCTTCCAAACCCCGGTGATTCACCACAAGGTGATCCACACCATCGGCATTGGTGAGTCGATGCTGGCCGATGCCATCGCCGACTGGGAAGATAGCCTTCCTCCGCATATCAAATTGGCCTATCTGCCCAACTGGGGACAAGTCCGCCTCCGCTTGACGGGTATGGGCGAAGACAAAGAAAAATTGGTAGAGGAAGTACACGCCGAAATGCACAAAGTGCTTCCGCTGATTGATAAATATGTGTTTGGCTTCGACAACGACGAACTGGAAGCCGTATTGGGCGAAACCTTAGCCGCCCAAGGCAAGACCATCGCCACTGCCGAAAGTTGTACCGGGGGCTATTTAGCACATTTGTTTACCAAAGTGCCCAAGAGTTCGCGCTACTTTATGGGCGGTGCGGTGGTGTATAGCAACCAAGCCAAAATAGACCAATTGGGCGTATTGCCCGAAACCATCGACGAACACGGCGCTGTCAGCGAAGCCACCATCCGCGAAATGGCGATGCGGGTACGTGAAGTATTCAAAACCGATATAGGGTTGGCCAGTAGTGGCATAGCAGGCCCCGACGGCGGCACACCCGAAAAGCCCGTTGGCACGATTTGGATAGGCTATGCAGATGGGAAGGAAGTATTTACCAAAAAATTGCTGCTTACCCAAGACCGCCTCATCAATATCCGGATGACCGCCAATATTTTGCTCGATACGCTGCGCCGGAAGTTGAAGGAGATGTATTGAGTAATCAAGAGAGGTTGAGCGGTTTTAATGGGATGCTTATCAAATGAAGAGTTTGTGAGACACAAACTACGGAGGGGGTTGAGGGTTGTGTCGTATTTCGTTGTCAAGGGATAGTAGGACTAAAAATAACCCTGACAAGTTTGGGATTTTGTACACGGATAATGCGGATTAGACGGATTTTCACGGATTGAATCTGTACTCATCTGTTAAATCCGTGTTATACGTGTACTGAAAATGAATACTTATCTGGTCTGGATTTTTATTTTGCACACCGATGAAACGGATTAGACGGATTTTCACGGATTAAATCTGTACTCATCTGTTAAATCCATGTTACCCCTTTGGTCGTAGATATGAGGGTAAAGAAGTGTCCTACGACCTATTCGCACCACAAGTGTCCCGCTTATTTTCATTTCTCAAGTTGTTTCAAGAATGTG
>DMHB01000234.1 GCA_003449595.1 Microscillaceae bacterium
ATCCCGCCAATATTATAAGCAGTTCCAAAATTATCATAAAGAAGAAGTTTGGTTGCTTTTTGTGTTTTAGGATTTTCCTGACCCTTAGAAATTAGCCTACAAGAATATTGAGTTACAATTTCAGCCAAGTAGTTATTTAGTGCAATTTCCATTTGTGCACCAATTGCCTCTCCAAGAGCACTGCCGGGATTTTGAACTTTATCCATTTATTTTTGCAATATTACAACAGATTCTCTGAGCATTACATTATGCCTTTGTGGGCTCTTTTCCCATTTTCCACCGCGTTCTCTGAGAATTTGAATTTGATAATTATTAAAACCTACAGCAACACCTATTTGCCCAATTAATTCGTCGGTTGGAATGTGAACTCCATAAGGAGCAGAATCGCCTAAAATATAAAGTGCTTTAGCCCCCGGTTTTAAAATTCTATAATTATCTTTTCTAATTTGGTAAATATCATTAAAATAGCCAATAGTCATCAAATCATAGCTTTTTTTACCCCCTTTTGTCAATCTCAATTTCGATAGTTGATTGACGGCTTCATCTAAGAATGTGAATTGATCAGGACATTCTTTTTTGAAAGAATCAAGAAACTGATATTTATCATCGCCTCTATTAATTTGGGTAGTTGCACTAGTCATTAATTTTGTTCTAATTTGATCAGAAATATCTCCCCAATTTTTTGCTTCTCCCATAAAGTAAAGTTCAAGACGAGTTCTATCTGCGTAGTCAAAATTATTTAGGTAAGGTGGAGAAGTAAAAATATGATCGGCAATTTCATTTTCTATTTTCCCAATTGTATTTCTTGAATCACCATTAATTAGTGAATGAGTTGTTGACATTTTACTGGCTTTATTTCTTATTTGGATAATATCACTATACATTTTTAAAACCCTATTTCTGTATGTTTCCCAACCTTTCTTGGACATACTGGTTACTTTAATTTTGTTAGGGGCTATGTATGGCCATCCTGTAGCGGCAATTGAAACATCTCTTAGTGAGCAAATCAAAGCAGTCCTTAAAAGTTCTTTTGTTGTTTCGTCTTGTTTTAATTCAGAGATTGTGTTTCTGATAACAAGTAAATCAAATAAGGTTTCAGGTAAAAAGCACTTTAGAATTAATTCGGGAAACTCTGTTTGTAAATAATTTTCAAGTTTAATTGGCCGTTCAGTTTTAGATAGTTTATTTTTAATTAGGTTTAGAGATTGATTTAAGTTATCAAAAAGTATATCCCAATTCATTTTTGATTTTGTAATTCTGTAGACAAATGGATGTGCTTCAACTCCAATTGAATTGTAACCAAGGGACTTAGAAACTAAGTTTGTTGTACCACTGCCCATAAATGGGTCATAAATTGTGGATTTTCCCTCCAAAAGCAAAACCTGCTTTAAACTGTGTTCAACAGCTTTGTATGAAAAACCTGCCGGATATGTAAACCACCCATGAACTGGGGCTTTTAGACTGTCTTTAAAAGTTCCCCATTCAGAAATGTCAGCTTCTTTTTCTTTAGGTTCAATATTGAATAGTGCTGTTTGCATTTGGTAACTTGTTTATTTCTAAAATTAACTAAATTATTATCGGTAATTGGTAGGTGGTAAAATTTAAACGGTTTTGCCTACTGCCTCCACTGCTGCCAGTTTTTTTGGACTGTTTCCAATCAAAAGGCCATATTTTGGCTTTCTACCACTACCCACTCTTGTTGCATTCTCCTAAACTATGTTAATCAAAAATACACTCTTTCCCCTGCAAAACCAAAAAAGACTACCCTTGAGGGGCAGTCTTTCGGATATTCGCTTGAAAACCAAGTAACTACTAATAGCGGTAGTGCTCAGGCTTGAAGGGGCCTTGTTTTTTCACACCGATATAGTTGGCTTGCTCGTCAGTCAATTGCTCTAACTCAACACCGATTTTAGACAAGTGCAAATAAGCCACTTTCTCATCTAAGTGTTTAGGCAAAATATAAACTTTGTTTTCGTAGTTGGCGCGGTTTGCCCAAAGTTCCATTTGTGCCAACACTTGGTTGGTAAACGAAGAAGACATTACAAAAGAAGGGTGTCCCATAGCGCAACCCAAGTTTACCAAACGACCTTCGGCCAACACGATGATGTCTTTGCCGTCGATAGTGTATTTATCTACTTGTGGTTTGATTTCAACTTTTGTGTCTTTGAAGTTTTTATTCAAGAAAGCGATGTCGATTTCGCTGTCAAAGTGGCCAATGTTACAAACGATCACTTTGTCTTTCATTTTACGGAAGTGCTTTTCGTTGATAACACTTACGTTGCCGGTAGCAGTTACAAAAATATCGGCTATTTCAGCAGCCTTTTCCATTGGCAACACTTGGAAGCCTTCCATAGCGGCTTGCAAGGCGCAAATTGGATCGATTTCAGTAACGATTACACGGGCACCGGCACCAGCCAACGAGCGGGCAGAACCTTTTCCTACATCGCCATAACCGGCTACTACAGCTACTTTTCCGGCAAGCATTACATCGGTGGCGCGACGGATAGCGTCAACCAACGATTCTTTACAGCCATACAGGTTGTCGAATTTCGACTTGGTTACAGAGTCGTTTACGTTGATAGCGGGCAAAGGAAGTTTGCCGTTTTTGAAACGCTCATACAAACGGTGTACGCCTGTAGTGGTTTCTTCTGAAATGCCATTGATACCTTTGATCAACTCAGGGTATTTATCGAGTACTACGTTGGTCAAATCGCCACCGTCATCCAAAATCATATTCAAAGGCTGACCACCTTCAAATGCGTAAAGAGTTTGCTCAATACACCATTCGTATTCTTCTTCAGTCATTCCCTTCCAAGCAAACACAGGAATGCCTTTGGCAGCGATGGCCGCGGCAGCGTGATCTTGGGTAGAGAAAATGTTGCAAGAAGACCAAGTAACTTCAGCACCTAACTCGATGAGGGTTTCAATCAATACGGCTGTTTGAATGGTCATGTGCAAGCAACCTGCAATACGGGCACCTTTCAACGGCTTGGTGGCACCATATTCCTGACGCAATGCCATCAAACCCGGCATTTCGGCTTCTGCCAAAATAATTTCTTTACGACCCCATTCTGCTAAGGAAATGTCTTTTACTTTGTACTTGAGCGCTTTTGCTTCGATCATTGTGATTCGTGATTTAATACAATTCTTTAAAATATGCTAAAAAAACGGCTCAAAATTAGCGTTTTTCTTGGGAAAAAACAATTTTTGTAGGAAAATTTATCTGATAATCCATCTTTTTTTTTGACTGACCAGTTCTATCAACATTCAAAATGAGTAATTCATTTGGTAAAATATTCAAAATCAGCACTTTTGGCGAGTCGCACGGGGCGGCAGTAGGAGTGGTTGTCGAGGGCGTTCCGGCGGGTTTACCCATCGACGTAGCATTCATCCAAGCCGAGTTAGACCGTCGTCGGCCCGGGCAGTCGGCCATCGTTACCCAAAGAAAGGAAGCAGATGTAGTACAAATCCTTTCGGGCGTTTTTGAAGGCAAAGCCACCGGCACGCCCATTGCGCTGATGGTGTGGAACGAAGATGCCAAAAGCAAGGACTATAGCCACATCGCGCAAAGCTACCGCCCCTCGCATGCCGATTTTACCTACGATGCCAAATATGGCTTGCGCGATTACCGAGGCGGTGGGCGCAGTTCTGCCCGCGAAACCTTGGCGCGGGTAGCGGCAGGTGCCATCGCCAAGTTGTTTTTGACGCACCACCATATCCAAGTACAAGCTTATACTTCGCAGGTGGGTAGCTTGCAATTGCATACACCCTACACAGCTTTAGACCTATCGCAAACAGAGCAAAACGATGTCCGCTGTCCCGACCCAGCACTCGCCGCGCAGATGATTGACCTGATTAAGGCTGTGCGCAAACAAGGCGATAGCATTGGAGGGGTGGTTTCGGCAGTAATTCGCGGTGTGCCTGCTGGCTTGGGCGAGCCGGTGTTCGACAAACTTCACGCCGAACTGGGCAAAGCAATGCTCAGCATCAATGCTGTAAAAGGCTTCGAGTATGGCAGCGGCTTTGCCGGAGTATCGATGTTAGGCTCCGAACACAACGACTTGTTTTACCAAGATGAGCAAGGCAGCATACGCACCCAGACCAATCACTCGGGTGGCATCCAAGGCGGCATTTCCAATGGAGAAGATATTTATTTTCGGGTAGCTTTCAAGCCTGTAGCTACGCTGATGCGCGACCAAGACAGCGTAGATGCCCAAGGTAACCCCGTGGTGGTGAGTGGCAAAGGACGGCACGACCCCTGCGTAGTGCCGCGTGCAGTGCCCATTGTCGAAGCGATGGTTGCACTGGTAATAGCCGATTTCTGGCTAAGAAACCAACTCACGCGCTTGCTATGAGCCTACTGATTATGGCCGAGCAGTTGCTTTTAGCCGTGAAGCAACACCAAGATACTCAGCTTCTCCAAACCGCGATGGCTACGGCTTCGCCCGAAGCTTTGCAAACAGACTTGCCCGACGATACAGCCAAGAAGGCTTTTTGGATCAACGTATATAATGCGTGGATTCAAATTTTACTTCGGCAGCAGCCCCAAGCCTATCAGCACAAAACCCGGTTTTTTGCAAAGAGGCAAATTCCTTTGTGTGGGCTTCTATTCAGTTTCAACCAAATAGAACACGGACTTTTGCGCCGCTCTGCGTTCTGGTGGAGTTTGGGCTATTTGCATCATCCGTTTCCTTCGGTGTTTGAGCGAAGCCACCGGTTAGCCCAAAAAGATCACCGCATCCATTTTGCGCTCAATTGTGGGGCAAAATCGTGTCCACCCGTAGCCTTTTATCAGCCCGACGAATTGGAGCAACAATTAGAAATGGCTACAGCCAATTTTTTGGAGCAAACTACACAGTATGATGCAGCGAAGCACCAAGTAACGGTTTCTAAGCTGTTGTTATGGTTTCAGGGCGATTTTGGCGGGAAAAAAGGGGTCGGCAAATTGTTAAGGAAATGGCAATTAATTCCTAACAATGACCCTCAGCCTCGTTTTTTTTATGCTGCATACGATTGGCAACTTGCTTTAGAAGCATAGGAAAGCCTTGTCAGGGGATTCTTTTAAAATTTTTTTGGATAAATTTCGTAGAAATACAAAGAGTCTCCATTTCTACAATAGTTAACTATACTTACATTTATGAGCAAGAAAGATAAAATTACTGCTGCCGCTTTTTCATTCTTTTTAGGTTATTTTGGGGTACATCAGTTTTACTTGGGCAACGCCGGCAAAGGATTGGTTTATTTATTTACTGTGGGATTTTGTGGTATTCTGCCTGTGGTCGATGGGGTGAGCTACTTGCTGATGTCAGACGATGATTTTAACCGAAGATTTAACCCGCACTTGTTTCAGCAGGCCATTTTGCACAATACTTTTACAGATTTTATTGGCGACCGGCAGATAGAAGTAGCCGACGAAATTGCCAAACTCAATCAACTCTGGAAAGAGGGCATCATCACTTTTGAAGAATTTGAGCGCAGAAAGAACAAATTGATAGGATAAACACAGCCCAAGTAGTTTATACACGCTTCTACCGTGAATCGTTTCTTTTGAAATGTTTCACGGTTTTTTATTGGCTGCCAGCTCCCATAATCTCCGTCAGTTATCAACTAACAGTCATTTAATAACTTTTATATACGCATACGTTTGTCAAAATTACTCAGTTAATTTGTGGCGGTTTTTTCGAGAACAACACAACAAATCATGAACTATTATTCGACAATTACAGGATTAGGCTTTTATGTGCCCGAAAATTTAGTTACTAACCACGACTTAGAAAAGCATATGGAAACCAGCGATGCTTGGATTCGTGAGCGGTCAGGCATAGAACAGCGCTATTTTTTTACAGAAGGGAAAGACACCGTTTCCAAAATGGGTGCTCGGGCTGCCGAGGTGGCCTTGGAAAGAGCCGGACTTGCCCCACAAGACATTGATTTTATCATTTTTGCAACCCTCAGCCCCGATTATAACTTTCCCGGCTCGGGCGTTTTGTTGCAGCGCGAGTTACCCTTCCGCGAAATCGGCGCTTTGGATGTCCGCACCCAGTGTACAGGGTTTATCTACGGGCTTTCTATTGCCGACCAGTTTATCAAAAGCGGGATGTACAAAAATATTTTGGTAGTGGGTGCCGAAATCCAGTCCAATGTATTTGAAATGAGTACCCGTGGCCGCGATTTTGCCGTACTTTTCGGCGACGGTGCCGGCGCTGCCGTAGTGCAACGCACCGAAGATCCTACCTATCGCATCCTTTCTACACACCTGCATTCGGAAGGTAAATATGCCGAAGATTTGATTTTAGAACACCCGGGCAGTAATCTTAAAAATAGAATGTCTGTCGAACTGATAGAGCAAGGCAAACACCTGCCCTATATGAAAGGCAACGCCGTATTCAAGCACGCCGTAAGCCGATTTCCCGAGGTAATTCACGAAGCTTTGCAAGCCAACAATCTCCAAGTAAGCGATTTGGATATGCTGGTGCCACACCAAGCCAACCTGCGTATTTCAAAGGCTGTACAAGATGTACTCAGTTTGCCCGACGATAAAGTCTATAACAACATCCAACGCTATGGCAATACCACTGCGGCTACCATTCCCATTGCTTTGTCCGAACTTTGGGAAGCCAACCGCCTCAAACGCGGCGATTTGGTCTGCTTGGCCGCCTTTGGCAGCGGGTTCACTTGGGCATCTGCCTTGCTGCGCTGGGCCTAACGAGCCACTTACTAAAACTATCTTTTTTCATAGGTTTTGCCCTCGGCAAAGCCTATTTTTTTGGCTATCTATTTTAAATTTTACACTGCAAAACACTTGGTTATGCCAAGAATGGCTAAATTTGACAGTCCACCCTCAAGAAATGGAAGCAAGTATGAAAAAAGTATTGTTGTTGCTTATCGCCACATTGGCTACGCAAATAGGATATGCCCAATCATTTACCCGTCAAGATAGCCTACGGGGCACACTGAACCCTATGCGCGCTTGTTACGACGTTGTTTTTTATGATTTACACGTCCGCATCGACTTCGACAAGCGCACTTTGAAGGGAACCAACCAAATTCGCTTCAGAGTGGTCGATGCCTTTGACCGGATGCAGGTAGATTTGTTTGAAAATATGAAAATCGATGAGGTTACCGCCGACGATGGGCAAAAACTCCCCTTCACCCGCGAGGGCAACGCTTTTTTTGTTACTTATCCCGAAAAACTCCCGCAAGGCAGTCAGCAAACCTTGGTGGTACATTATTCGGGCAAACCCCGCGAAGCCGTCAATCCGCCTTGGGATGGGGGATTTAGCTGGAAGAAAACCACCGATGGTACACCTTGGTTAGGGGTTTCGTGCGAAGGCTTAGGTGCCAGCGTTTGGTGGCCTAACAAAGACCACCTCAGCGACGAGCCGGACAGTATGCGCATTGTATGCGAAGTACCCAAGCCCTTGTTCTGTGTGGCCAACGGCAAACTTATCGGGCAAACCGAAACAGAAGGCAACTACCAAGCCTTCGAGTGGTATGTAAGCTACCCCATCAACAACTACAACGTAACGCTCAATGTAACCAAATACGAATATTTTGCCGATACCTACACCGCTGCCGATGGCGATGTATTGGCGCTGAATTATTATGTATTGCCAGCCAACTTAGACAAAGCCCGCAAGCAGTTTCAGCAGGTAAAGCCTATGCTGGCTTGTTATGAAAAATATTTTGGAAAGTATCCTTTTTGGCGCGACGGATTCGCCTTGGTCGAAACACCCTACTTAGGGATGGAGCACCAAAGCGCCATCGCTTATGGCAATGGCTACCGCAACGGCTACATGGGCAGCGATTTGTCGGGTACCGGTGTGGGGCAAAGTTTTGATTACATCATCATCCACGAATCCGGACACGAATATTGGGGCAACAATATTAGTTGTAAAGACCACGCCGAAATGTGGATTCACGAGTCTTTTTGTACCTATTCCGAGGCGTTGTACATCGAGTGTATGCAGGGGCGCGAGAAGGCCGACCAATACTTGGCCGGTTATATGCGCAGTGTGTATAACGATTCGCCCATCATTGGGCCGCTCGGGGTCAATGCCGATGGCAGCAACGATATGTATTTCAAGGGCGCGGTCATTTTGCATACCTTCCGCAATGTGTTGGACAACGATCCGATTTGGTTCGATATTTTGAAGGGTTTAAACCAAGATTTTAGGCATCAAACCGTAAGCACCGAACAGATAATTGCCTACATCAACCAAAAAGCAGGCAAAGATTGGACTCCGTTTTTCGATCAGTATTTGCGCCACCGCAATCCACCTATTTTGGAATACAAAATCAAGAAAAATAAAGAGGGCTGCGATTTTTCTTTTCGTTGGAAAACCGATGTGAGCAACTTCGAAATGCCCATCAAAATCAAGTCGGGCAGCGAAACCCTCTTGATTCAGCCCAAAGCCGATGAAATGCAGACCCTCCACCTGGCACATTTGCCCGAGTTTTTGCCGAAGCATTATTATATTTTTTTGGAAGAAAAACATTAAACAAGCCTGTTTGCAATTGTGTTAGCTTTTTGTACAAAGGTTAGTTCACTTGTTTATGAAATCTCCGCAATTGTTGGAACGCCGCGACCCACACACCTTTCTCCTTTGGTTAGGAATAAGCAGCATTGTCTTGCTTTTTTTGGTGCTTTCGCTGATATACCTCAATCACCGGGTGCGGTCGGGGGGCTCACTTCCGTGGATTTCATTTCAATTCCCCAAAGTATTTTGGCTAAGCACACTGCTTATTTTAATGAGTAGTTACACGCTACACCGCGCCGGGAAAGCACTCAAAACAGATCAATTTTCAAATTATCGGTCTTTTTTAGCAGCTACCGGTTGGTTGGGTGGTGGGTTTATCGTGTTGCAAATCATAGGCTGGCGAGCCATTTTTGCCGAGGGCGCTTCGTTGCAAAATAGTGCATCGGCAGCTTTTTTATACGTTATTTCCGGTCTTCATATCGCCCATATTGTGGGGGGGCTTATATTTTTGGGTGTAATGATGGCAGAAGCTATCCGCCATAAGCAATACATTGATGCCTTTATCGACAATGTAAACCCTGCCAAGCAACTACGCTTCAAGTTGTTTAGCATTTACTGGCATTTTATCGATGGCCTGTGGCTTTACCTGTTTTTTTTCTTTTTATTCCAGCATTTGTACTGATTTCCCACATCATTTCTTAGGCATCGCTACATTATCGATGTAGTAAATTTTCCCCTCTTTATCGAAGCGGATTTCAGCCCTGCGCGACACCGTTTGACGAGGAGTACGCGCTCCCCGATACGTGTATTCATAATCGAAAATAGCCGTCTGGTTGTCTTCCTTGTCCCACGTTAGGACAAGGGTTTGTTCCAAAAAATTGAGTTTCTCTTCTGTTTTATCGCGCCAGCCGGCTTGTAGCGAATTTTTTACTTCAGGGTCAAAGCGCACCTTTTGCAGAGCAAAATATTTGTCGATTTGTGGGCGAAAAAAAGTGCGTATTTGCTCTATTTGGCGTGTTTGCAGGGCTTCATAAAAGGCTTTGATGCGGGTAGAGACTTGGGCTTGGCGCTCGGCCAACAAATCGGCCTCCGACTTTTGCAGCATCCAAGCATAGGGAGTCAGTTGCTCGATTTGTAGTGGGTTGTACAACACCACCAGCGCCCCCGTAAAATTGAGTAAAAGTATCAAAAGCACCCATAACCCAACCATAGAACTTCCGCGCTTGGGCAATTCCGCATTCGCAGGGGGGACGAATGTCGGATCTTCAGTAGTGGTTGGCATCCATACCGTTTTGGAGAGCTGTTGCCCGGTTGACGTGGTGGTGGTGGTGTTTGGAGTCGAATTGCCCAGCAAAGCTTGTTTAAAATCGTCGCAAGCCTGAAAGCGCAGCACGGGATTTTTGGCTGTTGCTTTGTCAACTACGGCTTGCAGAGATTGGCTAATGGTCGGGTAAAGCGTTTGCATCGGAGGCAAAGGTTGCTCTACGATTTGCCTGTAAATTTCATACTCTGTAAGCTGTTGGTCGTTGTAAGGGCATTTTCCGGTCAGCATTTGAAAGAGGGTTACCCCGAGGGTATAAATATCGCTGCGGGCATCGACCAATTTGCCTGTAACCTGCTCGGGACTCATATAAAGCACCGTCCCCATTTTGGTACCGGTTTGGGTCAGGCTTTTATTCTCGCCAAGGATACGGGCAATGCCAAAATCAAGCACTTTTATAGATAAGGTATTGGTAACCAATAAGTTAGAAGGCTTGATGTCGCGATGAACGATGCCTTGCTGATGGGCATACTGAAAGGCATCGAGCACTTGGATAAACATTGGAAGGGCTTTTTCGGCAGGAATAGGGCCGGATACATTGGCAATATAGTCGTCCAATTCGCGCCCTTGTACATATTCCATAATCAGGAAAAGGCCGTCGGGTTCTTCCAGGTAGTCATATAAGGCAACAATTTGGGCGTGTTTCAGCTGAGCCAAGGCAGCCGCTTCTTGGCGAAACCGCGCCCTGATTTGAGGGTTATGTACAAAAGCAGGGTGTAGGGCTTTGATGGCTGCTTTGCGCTCCAATTGCAGGTGTGAAGCCAAATAGACAACCCCCATCCCGCCTTCGCCTATTTTGGCATCTATGCGGTAATTCAAAATTTGCTGCCCTATCATAGCCTTTTATAGTGTAGTTAGTTGGTTAACCCAAACGTGTAAAAGTGGTGTCTGTATCTTGCCAGACAAGGGCTACGGCGTGGGCTTCGACTCCTTCTTGCCGCCCTACAAAACCCAATTTTTCGGTGGTAGTAGCTTTGATCGAAATGTCTTCTTCATCGATGCCCATTACTTGCGCCAAGGTTTTCTTCATTTCAGGAATAAAGCCCATAATTTTTGGCGCTTGCAAACAAACGACCGAGTCGATGTTGCCAATATGGTAGTTTTTTTCGCGCAGCAAGGCCACTACATCTTTCAACAATATTTTGCTATCGATGCCTTTAAACTTAGGGTCTTTGTCGGAGAAGTGAAAACCAATATCACGCAAATTGGCTGCTCCCAGCAAGGCATCGCAAATACAATGGATAAGTACATCGGCATCAGAATGCCCTACGCTGCCGTGGGTATGTGGAATTTGGATACCGCCCAGCCAAAATGGTGCACCCTCTTGCAATTGATGCACATCATATCCTTGTCCTATTCTAAATTTTGTCATAAAGCATAAAGTTAAAAAGTCGTTTTGGGCTTAAATCCCCAAATCAAAATATCGTCTATTTGGCGCTCTTGGGCGGTATTGGTCCAGCGTTGAAAATTTTGCAGTAAGCTGATTTCTTGTTGATCAAAAGGACTCTGGTGGATGTCAAAAAGCAAATCTTTGAGCCGTTTGATCATAAACTTTTTGCCTTCAGTGCCTCCAAACTGGTCTTGGTAGCCATCGGTAAATAAATAAAAGATGGTATCTGCGCTATACGCAAAACTATGGCAAGTGAACGACCTCGAAAATTCTCGTTGATCACCGCCAACAGCAAATTTATCGCCTTTCAGATGGATCAACTGGTCATTTTGTATATACACCAAGGGATTTTTAGCCCCTGCAAAATGTGCCACTTGGTATTTGGTGTCCAATACCAACAAGGCGGCATCCATCCCATCGCGGTTTTGGGTTTC
>DMHB01000231.1 GCA_003449595.1 Microscillaceae bacterium
GATTTGTCTGAAACGCTCATCAAACTTCCTTTTCCCGAAGAGGACGGCCATGTGGTTCGTTTCTTAAACGACCAGCAAGATCTCATTTGTTGGTATTTGTACTTACACCCTCAAAAAACGCCTGTGGTATTGATATCGAGTATTTTTTATGATAACATCGAAGAAGAACTCAATGCCGACCAATTAAACTATTGCCGACGAGATACCTTGTTATGCGCGCCCCACTTTGAGCATTTTGTTTATCGGTTTTGGTTAGAAAACAATATTTGGAATCAACTCCACGGCTCTTATAATGAACTTAGCCCGCTTCATCAGGCATATTTGCAACATTACGCGCAATTTTTAAACGAGGAAGACGGAGAGGAAGAATAAGCAGGTTTCAAACCATTTTGGGGACAAACACCAGCAGCCCAACCACCAAGGCGGCGATCGCACTTATCAAAACAGCCGCCGCAGCCAAGTCTTTCACCCGTTTGATGCTGTCGTTTCTTTCGGGCGAAACAAAATCGGCTAAGTTTTCAATGGCCGAATTCAACGCTTCGGCGGTGATGACCAACCCAATGGCTAACACCAAGGCCGTCCATTCGGAAGTTGAGCATCTGCAAAACCAACCCAAACCCACCACCCCTGCCGCAGCCACCAAGTGAATGCGGGCGTTGTGCTCTTCTAAGAACAAAACACGTAATCCCTGAAAGGCATATACAAAGCTTTGGATTCTTTTGCGCAGCGAAAATTTTTGTTGCTTCATACCCCTCCAATGGCAGATTTTTTCCTAAAGGTTTCAAGGGTTTGTGCCACTTGCCCCACGCCAATGGCTTCGATGCAATGGCAGGGCAACGTCCGTTTGCAGTCCTGACAGCCAGGTTTGTCTAACACCAACACTTGCGCGTTGACACCCAGCGGCTGCCACCTGCCCGGGTGTAAAGGCGGCATAGGTGGATAAATGCCCAACGCCAGCTTGCCCAAGGCCGCCGCCAAGTGCAGCGGGCCGGTACTACAAGCCAGCAATCCATCGGTTTGTGCAACGAGCGCCAACAACTCGCCCAAGCCCAGTTGGCCGGTGCAATTGATCACACCGGGTACTTGCAAAAGTTGTGGGTGCTGCTGTTGGATGAGTTCGCCCTCGGCAGCCGTACCTGTCAAGAAAAACTGATAGTCGCCGGTACCCAACTGCCGCAACAGCTCCTCGTATTGCGACAAAGTCCACTCGCGGGCGCTTCCGCGCGATTTGGGATGCACCACCAATGCAAACTTGGGCGTTCGCAAAGCCGCCGCTATGGCTGGAGGCAGCATTACTTGAGGCGCTTCCAAGCCATACCAAGCCGGAATTTCGGATAGCGAAGGGATGTAATCAATGCCCAAAGGTTTGAGCAACTTGAAATTCAGCTGGGCTTCGTGCAACGCCGAGTGCCGCCGACTGAAATGCACCAACCGGTTGGCATACAACCAGTGAAACCACCGGTGCGAGGTGCCTATCCGAACCGGAATACGGGCTTTTTGGGCTGCTTGCGCGATGCCCTTGTCAGGAAAAGCAAAGAGAATGGCCTCGTGGCCGGATAGCAAAGCAGGGTTTTGCAGCACCTCGGCTTGGTCGAGGAAGGTGTCAATAAACCTACTTTGCCGGATGATGGGCGCTGTGTAGGCTTTCCCCAAAAAAGTAATGCGCATCGAAGGGTGCAGGCTTTTCAAATATCCCGCCAAGGGAAGTGTAAGCACCACATCGCCGATGTTGTCGGTGCGGCTGATGACGAGCGAGGAAGGCAGCGAAGCAGGCAAGTGTTTCAAGTTGATAAGGAAAACCCTTTTTGCCCCGAAGTTAAGGCATCTGCTTCAAAATGTAAAAAACAAACTATGGATGTATTGCTCAAGGCAAGGGGCTGATGGTGCCTTGGCTACCATCTAAACAAACCCGATCGCCTGTTTTCAACAACTTGCGGGCATTTTTTACATTGACCACCGCCGGTAGCCCATACTCGCGGGCAACGACAGCCCCGTGCGACAATGGGCTGCCTATCTCGGTAACCAAGCCTCCCATTAGGGCAAAGTAGGGTGTCCAACCTACATCAGTGTAGGCGGTAATGACTATCTCGCCCTGTTGGATTTGGCGGGCATCTTCGACCGAGTTGACAACACGCACCACGCCCTCGACCACGCCAAGGCTAACGGGCACGCCCCGCAAAACGCCTTCAGGGTCAACCGGCACAGGTGGAATTTGGCGCAAATCCAAAGGTTCGGGCACGCCTACGCTAAAATCGTCAAACTGTAAGGCCATCAGTTGGGGGTATAATTTACGTCTGGCTTCGGCGATGGCAAGCAATTGGAGATCTTTTTGGTGGATGAGCTGGCCAATTTCGGGATGTGTGAGGAAGAAAATTTGATCGTCGTCGGTCAATAGTTGTTGGGCAACCAATGCCTCGGCTAATTGGTGATAGCCAGCTTTGATTTTGGCTTGCAGCGAAATGCAAAGCGATTTGGAGCGCTCGCGTTTGGCGACTGCGGCGCGGGCTTTGGGGAGCAAATAGCGCAGGGCTAACCGCTTGCCAAAGGTTTGTTGTTGGAGTATATCGGCCTTGACCGCAGCATAGTGGGTGGTAGCGGTGCTGGCTTTGGCATCGGTGGGGGTGCGTTGCAACAGCGCTACTTGGTTTTGTAGCACCTCTACGAGTGCCAAGGGCGTTTTGCGCCATTCTTTTTCGCGTAGTTCGGCCTCGCGGATACAGCGGTGGCCGTGTCGTTGCATAAAGGCAGCCAATAGTTTGGCCAAATGCCCGGCAGTGGCAGGGTCTTGAAGCCAGTCCAAGAGTTGCTGGGGCGAGCTTTTGAGTGTCTTTTCGCAAGCCTCGGGGTTGGCAGCCAGTTGTGCGGCCAAATGGGTCAACGATTCCAAGGCATTGGCACTTTCGATGCCTTCTACCTGGCTCAGCAAAGCCGAAGCCCATTGGTGGTGTACTGCTTCCGGGTAAAGCGCATTGCCCGAAAAGATTTTCAACAGCGTGGCATAATAAGCGCCTGATTGTCCCGAGGTGTTGTAGTGATAGCTATAAGCCAAGCAAAGGGTGTCGCGGGCTTGTGTAAGTACCTCGAAAAACGAGGCCAAATCCCGCAAAGGAGGCAATTGAAAGTCTTGCTCTAAGCGGATAAGTGCTGCCAAACGCTTGTCGGCAGTGTTGAAATAACGCACATATTGGGCAAAACCCGCTATGCGCTTGAAGAGCGACTTGGGCTGCGCTTGGTGCGAAGGGAAGCCCTCGGGCAGCGACCCTCCGGCAATGCTGAGATTGATATCGGCGATGCGGGTAAGCCAGACATTGTCCACGATTTTATACATCTGGCTCATATTGAGGTATAAATGCCCGTAAAATTGGTTTACAAAATACGGTTTGTCTTCGACGCGGGGCAGCGCGCCGATGCGATAGTAGAAATCTTGCAGGCCGAGGTCGATGGCGCGGCCAAAGACCGAAAAGGTGAGCGGTGTAACGGCTCCCGGCATCATTTCGCCGACGTTGCAGCGGGTAATGATCATTGCAGGCTCGGGCAAGGGGGTGTCTAAACTATTGGCGTGCTGCGCGGCGAGGGTGGTAATGGGGCGACATTGCAGCCAGTAGAGTTGGCCTTGGGCATCGAGGGCAAATTCGGCATCGATGGGTTGGCCGGCTTGTTGTTCTATTTGCATCGCTTGGCGAACCACCATCGCCAAATCGGGCAAGGGCGCGGTATGGGCAGCCAACGCGGGGAGGTGCTGGGTTTGGCGGCTAAACACGAAAGATTGGCCGGAAGCCTCGCCGCCCACCAATTTATCGCCCAAACCCTCCACAATTTGGACAAGGCCACGGTCGTGGAAGTTTTGCACCGGATCGACCGTAAAAATCACACCTGCCCATTGCGCCTCTACCATCGCCTGAAGCACTACCGCCACTTGCAACTCGGTGATGTCGGCTTGGTGGCGGTTATATTGTTGCACACGGGTTGCTTCGGCTGACGCACGGCATTGTTGTATGGCTTGCGCGATGGCCTCGGCACCGGTTACATTCAAAAAAGTTTCAAACTGGCCTGCAAAAGAAGCTTGTTGGCCGTCTTCGCCTGTCGCCGAAGAGCGCACCGCCCACCGCTGGTGAGGCTGCGCCGCCAGCCATTGGGTTAGCTCGGCCACCGATGGGATGGGTTGGTCGGCAGGCAACACCCAAGTAGGGGGAATTGGAAAGCCCCAAGCGGCCAATTGTTGTAGGCCACTGGCTTTGCCTCCGATGGTGGCCTTGGCAGGAATATCAGTAATGGAAAGGAGGAACGGCATAGGTTTGTGGGTTAAATCCAAACTCGGCGATGCCCAGTCCTTGGCGGTTGCCTAATTGGAAACGGGCAATGCCTTCGCGGATGAAATAGGCTTGGTCGCCCATCCAAAAGTCGAACGCGTCTTCTACATTGGCTTCGAGGCGGAAGGTTTGGCGGGTCTGGCCACCGATGGCGAGGTCGAGTGCAAACTGCGGCGGGGCTTGGTTTTGCGGGTCGAACACGTCGAAGGGGCTGCTGTTTTGCACAGGGTCGAAGGTGTCGCCGCGGGTTAGAAAACCGGCTTTCAGGTCGTTTTGAGGCATAAACGAATAGCGAATCATACTGAGGTTGAAGGCTTCGCCATCGTCGAGCACGCCGGTAAGCCATACGTGGCGTTGCCAGGTGTTCCATCGGCGCACCCCAAACGAATGGTCGCGCACCGAGACCATATCGAGCGGGTAATCTTGCCCACCAATGTTTACTACTCCCTGCACCCGGCCTACTTGCTCGTAGTGTACTTGCCGAATTTCTTGGAGTTTTGCAAAAAAATCGCGCGTCCACGGCTCGGCGGCCAAGGTTTTGGCCATCGTCCACGGCTCGATGCTGTGGCTAAAATCGACCAAGGGTTTGGTGGCTTCAAAAATAAAGCTGAAAGAAGCGTGCGCAGACACCGGCTGCTGGCCAAAACAGGTTACCGGCCCTGAGTAGGTAAGTTGCCAGCGTTTGCCTATGTCTAAACAAGTAAATTTCAGATTCCCGTAGGCAAAATCTTGGTCATAAGCTCCGCTCAGTTGTTGGATTTGGATAGTGCCAAAAGTCGGTATTTTGATTTTCAGCCAGTATTCGGGGGGTTGGTTTTGTCGGAAACCAAACCGAAAAACCATCGCAGCGCCCTCGGCAGAGCGGCCAAAAAAGTAAGAGCTATCGTTGAAAAAGGGCTTGGCAGGGTCTTGGTGGCGTTTTTCTAATTCGTGGGCTGGTAATAAAGGCTTACGCGATGAAGCAACCATCGCGTAAGCAAGCCAGGTTTTTAGCATGGCAACAAGTAAAAGATGGTAGTAGTTTTAGTAAAAGGTAGGCTCAAAAATAATAGGTTTTCTGTACATTTCAAATTTTCAGGGCAATAGTTTTTTGAATCAGGGTATATGTTTTTAGGTGATTTGAGATTGAAAAGCAAGTTTATACCTCTGCCCTACTGCAAAGTCAATCCACCAACTGATACTGTGCTAAGGCATCTTCCCAAATATGTGGGTGATTGATTTGAATGATTTCTTTCACCAACGAGGCCAATTTTTCTTGGTCTAAGGTATCTTTGGCTATTTCTTCTAAAAACTGTTTGGAAAGTTCAGCACTTACGAAGTGATAAGGTTTGGGCAAATTACAACACCCGTAATTGTCGAATGAAATGCGGCACAAAGCAATTTGCCCTTTTTGGGATAGGTTGAAATCGATGAATACAGCCCCGTCTAAGCATCCTAAATAAATATCTGCCTTTCTACTGGCAGGCATCGTGGTTTTGAAAAATCCAAAGTCTTTTTTCATACTTATCATTCATTTAGCGTTAATACAACTACTATAACCACTTAGGCGGTGTGTTTATTATACTTGACAACCTCTTCGCGATACTTTATGAAGATATTTATTTATGCCTTGTTTTTTGTTTTTACGCAACTCAGTATCCTGAAACTTCAGGCACAAGAATTTACAACATACCAAAGTGAGGTTTGGGAGTTATTGCAAAACTACAGAATGTATAAGCCCAAGGCTGAAATTGGATGGATAAATGCCCCAAGATATGACTTTGAAGACTACCAACATCCGCTTATCAAAGCCCGTTTGTTGGAGGTTTTGCAAAATCCACCACTTACCACCACAGAAATTGATTCGTGGGTAGAAGGCAGTGTTGGTGTTGTATTAAAATTTAGAGCTGAAAGAATCAACGAGAATGCCACAAAGTTAGCTGCAAGTTCAGGAAAGCCTTATGAATCAATCCGAGATAGTCTTATTAGAAAGCAAACCTCTATAACAAAAGAGGAGACTTTAAAAGAATTGAGAAATAAATTCAAGAAAGTTGACAAAGATGTAGTCTTGATGTGTGGATGGTTAGATATGCAAGAGGCCGTGCCTTACCTAAAGCAGGCTTTGCAAGACAGCCTTGTTTACGACCCATTTTTTGTAAAAATGGCCTTGGCAAGGCTACAAGTAGAACCCTATTACAGTGATATGATAGACTGGCTTACCAGCAAAGAAATGATAACTAATTATAAATAAGTAAAAAGAAGTATTTA
>DMHB01000304.1 GCA_003449595.1 Microscillaceae bacterium
TCATGGTTGTCAGCTTGCCAATAAATATTTTATAAATTAAATTATGTTAATAAAAATATGTAGTGTTTCAAATTATTCGCGTCTTTATAACTTAGAAAGTCTGTTTTTGGTCTAAGTTATTAAGACAAAAACAGATGCTTTAAAAAATTCAACAAGAAAAAATAGCACATAATGAATACGCCAAAAGGAAGCATCACATAACTTACCAGTACGATGATTTGAATGAAAGCAATGAGTACAACAAGCAGCATATCGACCAACCAACCCCGCGAGGAGGGCTGCATTTCCCAGTCGCCCTCCAAATCCATACGGATACTGACTTGTAGTTTATTTTCTAATTTCCTGCGGATGTTTCCGTAGATTTTTTCAAAAAAATAAAACAAGAACCAAATATAAAAACCCATTCCAAGCAACCCGATTGCAGTGCCAAAGATGCCAAAAATAATTTCGCGGTGTGTGCTAACTTCATACATAGCTTTCTCTCGAACAGATACAGAGCCAATTTCCAACTTTATCAGCGGCTTTTCTGTCTTTTAATATTACTTTTTGGTGAAACTTGCCCGTCAAAACTTCAGCCCCAGCGCCAGCAAAAAGTGTGTGCCTGCTTGTGGAAAATAAAAATTTTGGGTTTGCTGCTGTCCTTGTGCCAAAAAGCTAAACGTATAGCCATTGCTTTCATAGCGCTCGTTGCTCAGGTTATTGACCAACAAACTCAGGCTGATTTCTTCCATCCACCTGGGCGTTAGGGTGTAAATCAGGCGCAGGTCGTGCGTAAAATAAGCATTGAGCTGGCGGTTGGGGTTGGCGGTGTTGTCCAAAAACTGTCGGCCTACATATTTGCTTAGCAGTGCTATTTTTATCCCTTTCGGGAAGTTGTACTCTAATTGGCTGCCGCCGACTATATTGGGCGAGAAAGCAATATCGCTTTCGCGGAAGGTATTTTGCACCTGTCCGCCATTGTCGAAATCGCTGATAAATTCCGTAAAGTTAACCACCCTGTTGCGGCTCAAAGTCAGGTTGGCCTGCCAGGTGAGGCGGGGCAAAGGCCGCCAAGCGCTTTCTATTTCGATACCTATGCGGTAGCTGTTTGGAATATTGCGGCGCGTAAAGGCTCCCACATCATTGATTTGCCCTGTGAGCACCAATTGGTTTTGGTAGTTCATCCCGAAGCCATTGACCGAAAAAGCCCACCGTGTACTTTGGTATTGTAGTCCCAATTCCAAGTTTTGCAAGGTTTCGGGTTGTGGTCGGCTGGCTGCCGACGATTGCGTAAAGTCATCGCGGTTGGGTTCGCGGTTGCCAATGCCCACAAAGCCATACAAGCGCCAGCGTTCAGTCCACTGGAAGTTAAGCCCGATTTTGGGGTTGAAGAAAAACAAATCGACGCTTTGCTGCACATCGCGTGCGCCAAAGCTATCTACGGCTTTGCCCAAAAAATTGTAGCCCACGCTGCGCACCTGCAAATCGACAAAGGCATTGAGCTTCGTGGTGATCTGATAAAAAGCCTTGGCGTAGAAGTTGAGGTCGGTTTTGGCTGCGTCGTTGTCGTAATAGCGCTGGCGGATATTGCTATTGCCTGCAAAACGCGCCCAGATTACCTCGCCAAAATGCTTGCCGGTGTAGCGGTTCCATCCGCCGCCCAAAGTAAGTTGTAGGCGTTTGCCTTCGTATTGCACCGAGTAAACCAAGCCATAAAAATCATTGTCTAACCACAGCCTTCGGATCAAGTCCGTTTGCCGGATGGTGTCGTTGCCCAAGGTTGCAGGCGCAATGTTGTAAAAAGCCAGATCGTCGTTGGTACGAAACTGCTCGAAATAGCCCCTGCCTTTGGTATAGTGAAGGGCGGCTTGTAGCGACCAGCCTTTGCTTAGCTCTTGGTTGTAAAAAAACTGATAGTGATCTTGTTGGTAATTATCGGTTTCGTTGTCGTAGTTTACTTGGTTGAAGCGCCGGTTGCCAGCCCGCAGTTGCGCCTCGGGCACACCGTACCAAGCTTGGTAGGTTTGCTCGCGCCCCGAAAAAATATTGACCCGAAACATACTTTTCTTGCCATAATAAGCCCCCGACACATAAAACGAGCGTAAATCGGCGAAAGCCCGCTCGATGAACCCGTCCGAGCGCACCCGCGACAGGCGTGCATCGACCGTAAACTTGTCTTTGATAAGCCCTGTACCGGCCATCAGGGTGTGTTTCCAAGTGTTGAACGAGCCAAACGAGTTGTTGATTTCGGCGTAAGCCTCGCGCCGCAGTTGGTTGCTTTGGATATTGACCGTAGCCCCAAATGCCCCCGCGCCGTTGGTCGAGGTGCCCACGCCGCGCTGTATCTGGATGCTGCTGACCGAAGAAGCAAAATCGGGCATATTGACCCAAAAAACCCCTTGCGACTCGGCATCGTTGAGCGGAATGCCATTGAGGGTAACGTTGATGCGGGTGGCATCGCTGCCGCGGATGCGCAAGCCGGTATAGCCTATGCCTGCGCCTGCGTCGGAGGTAGAAACTACCGAAGGGCTGAAGTTGAGCAGCACCGGAATATCTTGTCCTAAGTTTTGTTTGGCGAGTTCTTCGCGGCTGATGTTGGTATAAGCAATGGCCGATTTTTCGGTGGCGCGGGTAGCCGACACCACCACTTCGTCGGCCAAGTGGATGTCTTTGACAAGTACCCACGACACCGAAGCATCTTCTCCCGAAAGGGTAAGTGTTTGGTTTTGAGCTATATAGCCCACATAAGAGCAGCGCAGGGTATAGTTGCCCGCCGGTAAATTGCGCAACGCAAAATTACCTTCATAGTCAGTGGTAGTGCCTTGCAGAGTGCCTTCGATGCGGATGTTGGCACCTGCCAAGGGTTCGCCGTTTTCGCCAAGCACTTGACCACGAATGTTGAGTTGTTGGGCAAACAAGGAATTAGTGGGCAGCAAGGCTACACCGAACCAAAGCCCAAGAAGGCAGGAAACGAAAAATTTTTGCTTCATCGTCAGAAAAAGAGTACGCTAATGCTTGCTCCTGCGCCGATCAATAACACCGAAACAGGCAAAAGCTGGGTTATACACTTATTTGCTACTGACTTTTCCCTCCGCCGGCATTATCCGGATCAGGTTTCTGTATAGCCGATGGTTTTGGCCTTCGCTACACAATGGGTATGATCTCAGCCTGAAAGTAAGGCACCCCGTTTTGGTCAGTTGTTGCGCTGCAAAGGTATATAAATCGGAGCGATTTTGTACAAAATCTTGGGTGGATTGGTGGGCTTGCCTGTTCAAAAGTGATATATTTGCCTCATATACAAATCGTCGAAAACCTCCAATCTTGGCAAGCTTATGAATTTAAAGTGGAAGAAAATAGCCTTGTATCTGGCTTTTGCTTATGGTTTTAGCTGGTTGGTAGCCTTCGTGCTTTGGGTGTATGGCCTCACCTTGTCAAGCCTCCCTGCTATAATTTTGGTGGGTGTTTTTTATATGGGCGGACCGGCCCTGGCTACTTGGATTGTGCAAAAGCGAATTTATCGGGAGCCGCTCAGCACCTACGGATGGGCATTCGATGGGCGCACAAAAAGTTGGTTATGGCGCACTCCGCTGCTCTTTTTGGTTTTGTTAGGGTTTACTTTTGCCGTGATTGCGCTGATGGGCAATACTGGCTTGGCACCGGCTTTTGGCCATGTTGATTTTTCTACACAAACATTCGCCGAAAGGCTGGGAGCGTTGGTAGCAGCCAAAACCGGTCGGGAAGTACCAGCCAGTTTGCCTGAAATATCGCCGGTGGTGTTATTGTTGGTTTTTTTACTACAAGGAATTATAGCTGGCTCTACCGTTAATCTTCCTTTTATGTTTGGAGAAGAATTGGGTTGGCGCGGGCTGCTTTTTCACGAAACGAAGCCGATGGGCTTCTGGGTTTCTAATGGGTTCATTGGGGTTGTATGGGGTTTATGGCATTTGCCAATCATTTTGTTAGGGCATAATTACCCCAATCATCCGATTTTGGGCGTTGGGCTGATGTGTTTGTTTACAACAGCGCTTTGTCCTTTGTTTGCTTATGTACGCTACCAATCAGGCAGCCTTTTAGCTCCTTGTATGTTGCACGGCATGATAAATGCTACCAACGCAATATTTGTGCTTTATGTAGCCAACTATGGCGAGTTGTATAGTTCGTTGGCAGGGTTTGCCGGTGTGATTGCTTGTGTGGTAATTACTGGGCTTATTTTTGTCTTCGATAAATCTTTTGCAGCTGTAGTGTTCAGTAAATGAAAGCCCCCTTTGCACCAACCATAGAAGTAATATGCTCTGTGACTTATCAAAACAGGTTTTGGCCTTTGCCAGCACACCAAGCAGGGCTAATTATTGGCTTTCTTCGCCTTGGCTTCTTTGAAAAGGGTATAATGCACATTGTCTTTGGTGATTTTTTCATATTGGCCATCGCCCAAAATGGTCAAGCCGAAAAGTGCCTCATTGCGTGGGTTGCCTGCGCCAAACACAAACACGCTAAAATGAATGTCTTTTTTGAAGTTTTTGGAAACCAAATTGGTTGTTTTCTTACTCACTTCAAATTCGCCGTCGGTGGCTACAATGATGCGGTTGTTGCCATCGGCTAATAGGTTTTGCAAGGCTTTTTGGTAAGCCAATGCAATGCCGGCTTCGCTGTCGGTTTTGCCACCCGATTTCAACCCATTGATGGCTGCGTGGACAGCGGCGGTATCTTTGGCCGAGGCATTGTCTAACACCACAGAAGCCGTACCTGAGTAAATCACCATCGAAAGTTTATCGTCGGCACGCATCGCGCCAAGCATAAACCGAATGGCTTCTTTGAGTAGCGGGAGTTTGTCGGCGGCAGCCATCGACCCCGATACATCGAGCAAGAAAGTAAGCCGATTGAGGGCATATCCATCCATATTTACAAAGAAATCGGTGGGTTCGCCGGCTGGCACTTGTGGGCTGAAAGGCTTTTGCGGATTGTCGAGTTTTTGGTTCAGGAGCAACAACTTCGGCTGGCGGATGTAGGGCAAGACAGGCACTTTGGACAAATCGGCAAATTGGTTGTAGTGATAAACCAGGCTGTTGTTGTAGCGGTAGTAAAAATCGTCGTACATCCCCTTGGTGCCGGGTTTAGGTAGTTTGGCCGAAAATTTATCAGTTTTTTCTACCAAATATTTGCTGTCGTCGGCTATGTATTCATAAGGGGTGTAGGGGCAGTTGCCGTTGTAGTGCCCCAAGCGTTCGATGCCTTGGAGGTTGTCATATTCTTTGACAATCAAATCGCGTTGCAACTGTTTGATTTGTTCCAATAGGCTTGGAACGGGCAGCGATTCGGCGTTGCCTCGGTGGAAATCGCGCACGCTGAACAGGTTGGTGCGCTGGGCATCGACCACTTGCAACAAGGCCTGCGCCGAGATGTACCAGTGGTTTTCTGCGGGTGCGGCATAGCTTTCAAATACCTTGCGCACATCTCCGTAAAGGCGTTCTTTGCGCTCGTCGGCCAAGTGGAAAAGCAGCACAAATCGCTCGAAAGCGCTATCGGCAGCAGCAAAATTGTCGGCTTCATAGCCTTGGTTTTTGGCATAATCTTCCAAAAACAGGGTAAGTTCGGTCATTTCGCGTTCGATGTCAAACAAGGTTTTCAGCTGGTTGAGCAGGCTTTCTTGCACGCCGTTTTCCAAAAATTGGGTTTCATCTTCGGCTTTTTGAAAGGCCGACTTAGGGATTTTTAGCTCATCGGTTTTGACATAGACCTGTATTTTTTTTCCTTTGCGGAGATCTTCGAGGTCGTCGTGTAGGGTAGAAGCCACATATTCGAACCGGTCGAGGAAGGTTACCGATTCATTGATAAAATTAACGTAATGGCTGAGGGTAGTAAAGGTTTTGGCTTCAATGGCGGTGCTTTTGGCCGAAGGTTCGCAAGGCAGCAAGGGCAGGTCGGTAAAAGGCTTCAGCGAAAGCTGGGTTCGTTGGGCTTCTGAAGCGAGTATAAATTTTTGCAAGAAGATGGACTCCATTACCGTAGTGCCGGGTTGGTTTTTGGTGTATTCGGCCATCATATTGTAGTTCGACACCAGCAAGCCATTGTAATAGTTGATGAGTGCGAGGTAAGTGGCGTTTTTGAGTTCGTCGGTTTTTTGTGCGCCCACGCCATATTGGTCAATGGCTTGGCGTTTGTAGTCTTGCATCGTTTGCAGGCCGTCCAAGAAAAATTGTTTGTAATAGAAATCGAGTGGGTAGGGCAGGCTCATTGCTTGAAAATCGCGTAGCAGGGCTTCGTTTTCCAACACATTTTGCGCTATCCGATCTACATCCCAAGCGGTGGCGATGTGCTGGTTGAGGTTATAGTCCCAAGAGTCTAACAAAGCCGCTTCACGCTGAAGACTGGCGCGCATCGTCTGGAGTGCAGTTTGCAACGCGCCATTGCCCGACGAGGCTGCCTCTTGGCGGACGCTGCGGCTGAACTGTTCTTTGGTTTGGTATAAAAGAGAGTACAACTCAACCAATTCGGCCATTATTTTGTCGGAGCCTGCCATTTGGTCGGTTTTGTAATCTTCAAGGCGTATATATACTTCTAAGGCTTTGCACTGCGCATCGATGCGTAAGAAGGTTTCCCAAAATTCTGCCAAAGGCGCGGCAAGCGAAGGAATGCCTATTTTTTGGGCTTCTTGGTAGTAGTAAGTGGGTATTTGTTTCGAGCATTGGTAGGCCGTATAGTGGCGCAGGGCGTAGCGGTCGGGCGTTTTGCTTTTTTTATAGCGCATCACGTCGTGGTGGTAGTTTTCTAAGCAGGCACGTGTTTGGTTGGCATAGTCGATGGCTTCGTTGAGGCAACGGACATACACATTGATTTTGTCGGCTTGGGTGGTTTGCGCGAAGGCTTTTACCGAAAAAACACAGCCTAATAGAAGGATAGCAACTTTTGGTTTCATAAAAGTAAACTTCGGCAAAGTAGGCCAACGATGCAAATTTTACGGGAATGGTCTAAAGTCGTTCCGCCATGGTTTGTGAGGCATCAACCTATGAAAAAAAAAGTTAATTTGCATAAAAAAAGCTTATGCGTACCACCCTATTTTACATTGCCTTTTTCACCTTATTTTGCCAGCAGACCTTGGCACAAAGCTGGACAGCACAGCAATTGGCGCAAGCCAATACCTGCCAAAACGTAGCCCAACTATCTAGCATTGAGAAAGAAGCCATTATGTATATCAATTTGGCGCGGCTTTATCCGAAAGACTTTCTAAAAATTGAAGTCCAAAAAGTATTGCCCAAATATGGCGACAAGTCTGAGTACGAAGAATCGTTGATTGAAGAACTCAGCACCAGAAGCCCTGTGGGCGCATTGGTTTTCGATGAAGCGATGTATGAACTGGCCAAGTGTTTTGCCATTGAATCGGGCGAAAAGGGCATTATAGGGCACGACAGGATACAATGCAAGGACGACTTTTTGGGCGAATGCTGCACCTATGGCCGTGATACCGGAATCGACATTTGCTTGAGTTGGCTGATTGATGAAAATGTGCCAAGTCTGGGGCATCGAAAAATTTGCCTGAGTGATGGTTACTCAAAAATTGGATTGAGCTATCATCCCAAACATTCCAAATATGGCAATTGCACGGTAGCCGATTTTTATTGATTAAACTTTGTAAAGTTAATAGATATGAAAACACCTTCAATTATGATTACTAAGAAGAATTATTGGTTTGTGGTATGCTGGATGGTCGGCAGTTTTTGGGCAAGCACTGCCTTGGCCGAAGGCATTAAATTTACAGACGGAACTTGGCAACAGACTGTAGAGGCGGCCAAAAGTGCTAAGAAATTAATTTTGATCTGGGCCTATAAACCCGGATGTGGTGCGTGCAAGCAAATGGCCGATGAGGTATTTCCCAGCGATGAGGTGGGTGCTTATTTCAATAACAATTTTATCAACTTCCAATTGAATACGAAAAAAGAAGAGGGGATTGCCTTGTTTGCAAAGTTTGAAGGCGTTCTAAATCCGGCCACGCCTACGTTTTATTTCATTGACCCTGCCACCGAGACTTTGCTGCTCAAGCAAATAGGCTCTACGGATGTTGAAGGTTTTTTAGACTTTGGCAAAACAGCCTTGAACTTCCCTACTTTGATGAGCCAATACAAAGCCGGCAAGATGAGCCAAGAGGAAAAAATTGACTTTTGGATGAAGTTACAGGGTTGCAATAAGGCTGTCAATAAAGACGTACAGGCATATTTCAGCAGCCTCAGCGACAAGGATTTGGTGCAATACGAGATTTTTAAATTAATGACTTATTACGCCCTTGAACCTGATTCGAGAGAATTTAAATATTATATTACCCATACCGAAGCGTTTAAATCGGAGTTAGGAATTAATTTGGATTGGTACTATGGCATTGTTTACGAGGAGGTATATCAGAAAGGAGTGGCCAATAAAGACAAAGCC
>DMHB01000330.1 GCA_003449595.1 Microscillaceae bacterium
CGACGCTCTTCCGATCTTATTAGCTGTGTGGATAAAAAAGTCAAAATAGTATTTAATATAGAAAATGAATAAAAAGAATATTCTATAAAATATTGTTAATCAGTAAATTATATAAAAAAAGTGCAAAATAAGAATAGTAGATTACATAGATTCACGATGTGGATAGTTGACAAATTTGCGTGTAAAAAAAGTGGATAAATTGTGGGGAGATGTGTATAGTTATCCACAGCTTTATTTTTATACACAAAATCCACGAAATAAGCTTGACAAGATGTGTACAAATTCATTAGTTATCCACAAAATAATTAGGCTTATACACCACCCCTTTGCAATAGTGTGGAAAAGCCTTGAAAATAGGCTGCTATGCCAAAAAAAAGTTGTCCACATAAAAAAATTTGGTTGTGGAAAAATAGCCTGATTATCCACAAAGTTATCCACAATAGCTGTTTCGAGATGAAACTTCATAGGCTATCTATCTGATTTTTAGACAATTACTTGCCTAACTTGTTTTAGATCGGTTGATTATCAATGTATTGTACAAAAACAAGAAAAATAGCTTACTTAATCGTCTCAAAATCAATGGTTTCACTCAGATCCCAGTTCTCTCTGATTTTGTATGATTGGGGGTGAACCAGGATTTTTTCGGGGTGTTTGTCCTTTTTGAAATCTGAACCATCCCAAATTTTATTTTGATTTTCATCCATAATGACTCTTATGAGATAGGTAGCAGGGGGGAGATACTTGAAGACGATTTTAGACTGATTGAATACTTCGCGCTTCACATTGAACTTATCATCTGTTAACTGTACAATAAAGTGGGGAGCGTTGATTTTCAAGGAAATGGCTAAACTTCCGTAGTTTTTTTCCTCTTTCAATTCTAATAAGAGGCTGTTGTATTTAGAAGTATCGCTTTCTACACTTATAAAAGCGCCTTCTTCGGCAATGATTTCTATTTTTTGTTTGACAGCCAAAATACTATCTATATGAAGTAGGTTGCGACCCATATTCCATCCTTTAAGGCTGGTAGTATCTGACCATAACGGAAAAGTTTGTGGCAATTTATCGGTGGCAAACAAGGCAAGTTGCTCGGCCCAGCCGTATTGGTTAAGCGCTTTGGTAGGGTCAAGTTGTATTTTGATTTTGTCGGGATGCCAAGTTTTAATGGGTTTGTTGAATTTGAAGTCGAGGGCTAATTGTTGCTCGATGGGTATTTGCGTTCTTTGTGCCAAGTTGAGCGAAAATTTTTCTTTTTTATTGAGGTCGGCAGGGTCAAAAAATATTTTTGTTTCCAAAGCGGTTCGGTTGTAGGCCGAATCGTAAGCAATGATAGAAACAGGGATGCTGTCTCTGTTAAGCGAACTTTGTAGGTTATAAAACAAAATACCGTCAGCTTTGTCGTTCAGCCGGTAGGTGAAATCAGGATTGTTGATTTTCCCCGAATCGATATAAAAAGCACGCAAACCTTCTTCAAAACTCACTTCAAACAAATTGGCTTTGCTTTGTCCTCGCCTTATTTCGGGCGGGGTATGGTCTTCGGGGGCTAACCAAAGCCTGATGCCCTCGGCGTAAGCACTATCGCGCAAAGCAATGGGGTGGCTTCGAAAAGCAATGAGTTCAGGCTCGTTGTAAAATTGGTTGTTGTTTTTATCTACGAAGGCAAAAATGTCATACGTATCGGGGCGGATATTTTCAAAAGTAAATATTCCTGTGGCATCTGTGAGCGATAAATAAGCAGGCGGATCTTTATCTACTTTAGAGGTATCGTCCTTGATATAAAGCGCTACCAAGGCATTTTCGACAGGAGCGCCAGTGAGTAGGTTACGCACTTGGCCACTGAACCCGAGGGTGTCGATGGTAGGGCCGGTGCTAAAAACCCACTTAGGATTGAGGCAGATATTGCTTTCTGTGATGTCCACAATGCCTTTGCGGAAATTAAAGGTATAAGTGGTGTTGGTGTCTAAGGGTTGCTCCCAGCGAATTTCGATGCGGTCTTTGGTAACTTTGCTGCGGTAGGTTTTGAGGCTGGGCGTAATGATGAGGTTTTGGGAAAGTTTTTCCTCTTTGATCCATTCATTGAAATACAGGATAATTCTGTCGCCTTTGAAATTGGTAGATTTGAATTTGGGGTAAGATTTAAAAGCCAACAAAACAGGGGGTTTGGTATCTTTTTTCCCACCAGTGAGGGGCTGAACATTGGCACAACCGCCAAGCCCCCACACGAAAACAAGGCAAATGGCTACAAACCGGATATACATATAGAATTGCTTGCGAAAAATATGGGCAAAGATAGCGCAAAATTGACCAACCTAATGGAAGCATTGAACAAGGCGGCGCAATTTTGGGTTTTTAAAGTGGGCAAATATACTTATTAAAAGACCCTTATTGATTTTTAAAACTTCCTTTTATGCAACAAGAAGAAATTTTTCGGCAAGGATTAGCCTATCTTCAACAAGAAGAATGGAAAATAGCCGTAGAGATGTTTAGCAAAGTGTTGAATGTCAATTCATTACACACTGAGGCTTGGTATCACCGCGGGCTTACTTATTTCAAGATGAAACAATACAAAGAAGCCTTGGCCGATTTTGACCAAGCGGTCTTGCTTCAGCCTCAAAACCCGTTTCGTTATGCCAGCCGGGCATACGTGCGCAGCCAGATTGGAGATGCACACGGAGCGGTAGAAGATTATCAAAAAGCCTTGGATTTAGACCCCGAAGATGCCATCACACTGAATAATTTAGGATTGTTGGAAGAGCAATTGGGTTATAAACAATCGGCGGAAGCCCGCTTCCAAAAGGCTGATGCGTTGGCCGATGCAGGAAAAACATTTGAAAAACCTGATTTGGATGAAATTTTGCGCAAGCACCAAGCAGTAGAAGAGGCCAAAGCTGAGTTTAAAAACTTAGAAAAAAATGCTTCGGCGCAGCCTGTAGCCAGCTTGGGGCAAGTCATTGGTCAGGTCTTTACACGAAAAGAAACCTTTCAAGAATTTTGGCATTTTGTAAAAAGCAAATTAGGTTTGAGTAATTCAACGAAACAATAGGTTCTTTTTTGGTATGTGTTTATTAGCCTTTGCCTGGAAACAGCACCCCCACTACAAACTTATTTTGGCAAGCAACCGTGACGAGTTTTATAAAAGACGCTCGGCCTCGGCTGCCTTTTGGGAGGAAGCCCCCGCAGTATTGGCCGGCAAAGATTTAGAAGCCGGAGGCACTTGGATGGGTCTCAACAAAGACCTCAAACAATGGACTGCACTTACCAATTACAGAGACCCGCAAAACATTCGCCCCGATGCGCCTTCGCGTGGGCAACTGACCAGCCGGTATTTACTCCACGATTACTCGCCTCAGCAATATTTGGAGGAAGTTCTGCCCGCCATCGACCAATACAATGGCTTCAATTTGTTGGTGGGCAACACAGAAACGATGATGTATGTGTCGAACTACGAAAACCGCTTGCGTGTGCTTGCCCCGGGCGTGTATGGGTTGAGCAACCACCTGCTCGACACACCTTGGTATAAAGTAACTACGCTGAAGCAGAAATTGGCGCAAGCCCTTGCTTCCGACCATATAACCGTTGCATCTTTGTTTGATATTCTACACGACCCAATGCCTGCTCCCGATGCAGCAGTGCAGCAAACGGGCCTGAAATTTGAGTTAGAAAAAATGCTTTCAGCACCCTTTATCATTAGCCCCAACTATGGTACCTGCTGCTCTTCGGTTTTGTTGATAGACAACGAAAACCAAGCTGTTTTTGCGGAGAGATGGTATAATACAGCCACAAAAACACCAGAAACGCAAGTTTTTAGCATAGATTTAGCTTGAAAAGCAATTATTACGTTTGATTGGTTGAAGTAATTTTTGTCAGAAAAAGAGAAAAAGAAAATGATACAAGTGTTGTTGATTTGTTGGATGAGTGGGATAACATTCACTGAAAACCCCTTGCTTAAAACACGCAAAGAGATGCTTTCGCAAAAATGGCTATTGCAGTCGATGATCATTGAAGGTAAAAGCTACGACGAGCAAACCCTGGCAAGCCGTTCGGGGGTGAGCAATATCTTAGAATTTACTACCGGAGGCAAGTGTTATGTCAAAAACCTGAATGGCAAAATTATGCAAACCAGCAATTGGCAATTTGCCAACAACGAGCAAGAACTCATCATCACCAATGTCGAAGAAGGTACCAAGCAGTTGTATGCCATCGAAGATCTGACTTTCAAACGCTTGGTGCTTACAATGCAAGACAGAGACGTTATCAATGGTTTTGTATATAAAGCTATGGAAGTAAAGAAAAAGAAGAAACGCTAAATAGAACGAATAAGGAGGGGTTGTGTAAATTTGCATTTATGAACAAGTGCCAACCTCTTTTTTTATGTTGTCTGATTGGCTTGTTGGTTTGCGGCAATACCAGCTGCCAAGCACAATCGGGCGAAACAGCAAACTCGGCCAACCGAACCACCACTTCGGCGCAAGCCAAACCAATTCCCAACGCCGCGGCCATTCTCATCAAAGCCTACCCAGCGTATTTAGATTACTACGCCGACAATTATTTGTATTTCAAAGACGGCTCAAAGATGCTTTTCGACGATGGTCAAGCCGATAAGTCTTTCGATGACTTGTTCAACCAGCCCGATGTCGAAGACCAACTCCGTTTTGCGTATCCTTTGGGCAGCGAGTTTGCTGTGCCGGTTGCCGAAAAAGACAATCCCGGGCGCATTCGCCAAGAGGCTTTTTTCAAGAAAATGTATGGCAGCACCGAAGCCGAAGCCCGCGCCCAGCTTACGCAAGTGGTTTGGTTGCCCAAAAACATAGGGCAAAACATCCCCTTTTCCCAAGTAAACGGAGCAGCGCAAGCCCTGCAAGCCGTTTCCAATGAGTTGGATGACTTGGTAGCCCAGCAACCCGAAATGCTTAAATACCTGCAAAACATAGGCGGCACCTTCAACTGGCGCACCATCCGCAACACACCCAACCGGCTCAGTCCGCATTCGTTTGGGTTCAGCATTGATATCAATACTACCTATACCAATTATTGGCAGTGGGACAATCCGCCCAAATATCGCAACCAAATTCCTTGGGCGATTGTCGAAATTTTTGAGCGACACAAGTTTATCTGGGGAGGCAAATGGTATCACTACGACACCATGCACTTTGAATACCGCCCCGAGTTTTTTGTAGAATAACGAACCCTATTTTTTCAACTTTTTTCTTTGACAGGCTAATGAATTTTTCAGAATTTCAGGTGTATTTCCAAGTAGGATACCAACATATTGTGGCTTGGGATGGGTTAGACCACATCTTGTTTATTGTGGCGCTTTGCGCGATGTATAGCTTTTCGCAATGGAAAACCGTGTTTTGGTTGGCCACAGCCTTTACCTTAGGCCATTCGCTGACCTTGGCCTTGGCCGCCTTGGGTTGGCTGACATTCAACAAACAATGGATAGAGTTTTTTATTCCTATCACCATTCTTTGCACGGCTTTGCTTAACTTATTAGAAGCCAACAAACCCCAAACTACCCCTTATTTGCGCTATGCTATGGCAACAATTTTTGGATTTATCCACGGATTTGCCTTCTCACAGCTATTGCGCAGTATGTTTCAACAATCGGGACAAAGTTTGGTTTACAAGCTATTGGCTTTCAACATAGGCATAGAAGTAGGGCAAATTTTAGTAATAGGCTTTGTTTTGGCGATTTGTTTTATTTTTGTGCGTCTTTTGCAATGGCAGCAACAACGGTGGAGTTTTGTGTTGTCTGTACTTACCTTGATTTTAGCCGGATTTATTTTATTTCAAAAATCAACTGAACTTTTTGCCTGATGGCTCTATTTTTTATTCACAATTAACTTTATACAGATGAAAAAGCACATGGGGGTTGTAGCGATGTGGCTTCTGTACACGCTCGCCGTACAAGCACAAACACCTAAACAACCATACACAAGCTCAAAATTTGAACAATTAGGTACTGAACTGCCTACGCCCAACAATTACCGCACGGCTTCGGGGGCACCCGGGCACGAGTATTGGCAGCAGAAGGCCGATTATAAAATCAAGGTAAACTTAGACGATGCCACGCAGACCATTACAGGCTCTGAAACCATTACCTATACCAACCTATCGCCCGATCCTTTGCAATATCTTTGGCTGCAATTGGATCAAAATATGTTTCACAAAGATTCAGAAACATACAATACCTTGAGCTTTAAATTAGATGATCCTGCGGGTTTTTACGCGATGCTCAGTTGGTTTCGAGGAGTTACCTCGGATGGTGGCTTTGAAATCTTGGCTGTACGCGATGCCAACGGCAAAGAATTACCTTTTACCATCAACCGCACGATGATGCGCATCGATTTGCCCCAAACTTTGAAGGCAAAAGGTGGACAGTTTACTTTCAGTGTCGATTGGAAATTCAAAGTAATCGAAGCCAGTAAATTGTCGGGCAGAGGCGGCTATGAGTTTTTTCCACAAGATGGCAATTACATTTACGAAATGGCGCAGTGGTTTCCCCGAATGGCGGTTTATAGCGATGTGTATGGGTGGCAGAACAAGCAATTCCTCGGAAGAGGCGAATTTGCCCTTACTTTTGGCGATTATGAAGTAGCCATCACAGCCCCGGAAGACCACGTTGTAGCCTCGACCGGCGAACTGCAAAACCCCAACGAAGTGTTGAGCAGCGCCCAGCGCAAAAGATTGGAGCAAGCTAAAAATGCTGATTTGCCTGTGCTGATTGTTACGCCCGAAGAAGCCCGTGATGCCGAGAAAAACAAAGCCAGCAAAACCAAAACTTGGATTTACAAAGCTGAAAACGTCCGCGATTTCGCTTGGGCAAGTTCACGCAAGTTCATCTGGGATGCCAAGCAAGTCAACGTAGGCAACAAACCCGTGTGGGCGATGTCGTACTATCCCAATGAAGGCAATCCGCTTTGGGGCGATTTCTCGACCAACGTCGTAGGCATCACCTTAGAAGTTTATTCTAAACACTCTATCGACTATCCTTATCCGGTGGCTATTTCAGTGCACGGCCCTGTGTATGGAATGGAATACCCAATGATTTGTTTCAATGGTGGTCGCCCTAACCCCGACGGTACTTTTTCGGATAATACCAAATACGGAATGATTTCGGTGATTATTCACGAAGTAGGGCACAATTTCTTCCCGATGATTATCAACTCTGATGAGCGCCAGTGGAGCTGGATGGACGAAGGGCTGAATACATTTTTGCAATACCTAACCGAAGTAGAAGTGCCTAAGCAAGCTTGGGCTAAAGATGTGCCGCCAACTTATCCTTCGCGGCGCGGTCCTGCCGATAAAATTGTGCCGTATATGAAGACCGATCAGGCGATCTTGGTACCCATTATGACCAACTCTGAACAAATTGCAGGGAATCAGTTTGGCAACAATGCCTATGGCAAGCCAGCTACGGCGCTCAATATTTTGCGCGAAACCGTAATGGGTCGCGAGTTGTTCGACTATGCTTTCAAAACCTACAGCCAGCGCTGGGCATTCAAACATCCCGAACCGGCAGATTTCTTCCGCTCGATGGAAGATGCCTCTGCTGTCGATTTAGACTGGTTCTGGAGAGGATGGTTTTATGCAACCGAGCCGGTAGAAGTTTCATTAGAGAAAGTACAAAAGGTAAAAATTTCTGAGAACGAAACAGCTGCCACCACTACTGCCGAAAATGGTTTTGAACTGATGACTTTCAATGTGAGCAGTTTGCCTGATTTGGCACGCAATGCGCGTATTTCGCAAGAAGAAATTCGCCTGATGGAAAATCCTGCCAACCATTATTATTTGTTGAACTTCAAAAATAATGGAGGCTTGCTTACACCGCTTATCATCGAAGCCAACTATACCGACGGCACCAGCGATGTGTTCCGCATACCTGCCGAAATTTGGCGTTTAAATCCTACGGAAGTGAATAAAATGGTTATGACACAAAAAGAAGTGTCAGGATTTATTTTTGATCCTTATTTAGAAACTTCCGACATCGATGTAAGCAACAATACCTTCCCTCGCGGCATCGAGTCTGCTTCTAAGTTTCAGCAATTTAAAAATGGCAAGGGCAACTAATCCTTGCAAGTTTTATAGCCGTATTTAAACCAAAGGCTGCCTAAACGGGCAGCCTTTTTTATGGGTTGGAGGCATAAAAAACCCTTGCAAAATCAATTTGCAAGGGTATATAGTGCTATTTGACAAAAAACTATTGGCAATATTCTTCGATGGCAGCGCTGAGGTTGTCGGCAATCATTTGGGCACTGCGTCCTTCGATTTGGTGGCGCTCGATGAAGTGTACCAATTGGCCATTTTTAAACAAGGCAATGCAAGGCGAAGAAGGCGGATAAGGCAACATATATTCGCGGGCTTTGGCAACAGCCTCTTTATCGACACCAGCAAAAACAGTGGCCACACGGTTGGGCTGTATTTTGCTTTGCGCTAAGGCCAATTTGACACCGGGGCGGGCAGCACCGGCAGCACAACCACACACAGAGTTTACTACCAATAAAGCAGTATCGTTTTGTTGTTCTTGCATAAATGCGTCCACTGCTTCGGCAGAGGTTAACTCTTCAACGCCTACTGAGGTTAAATCTGAGCGCATCGGCGCAACTAAATGTTCGGGATACATATTGATAAATGGGTTTTGAATGTTAAAAAGAAGAAAAAAACTATATAAATTTTACATAAAGCCGAGTTCGAGTTTGGCAACTTCCGACATCATTTCTTGGCTATAAGGCGGGTCGAAAGTAATTTCTACTTCTACTTCGTTTATCCCTTCAATGGCTTTGACGTTGCGCTCTACTTCGCCGGGAATTTCTTCGGCAGAAGGGCAATTGGGCGAGGTAAGTGTCATTTGGATATAAACATTGTTGACCGGATAAATTCGGATGTCATAAATCAGCCCCAGCTCATAGACATCGACCGGAATTTCGGGGTCATATACTTTTTTGAGTGCCGCGATGATTTTGTCGCGTAGGTCGGGAGTTTCTAAAGTATTTGTTTCCATAGTAAAAAGCGAGAGGTTTGAAACAAAGAATCAGGAATGAATTTGTTGAAGTGCCAAAGCATACATTTTCATTTGTTTGATCATAGCCGCCAGTCCATTGGCGCGGTTCATAGAAAGATGCTGCTTCATACCGATTTGGTCTAAGAAATAAAGATCGGTGTTTAAAATTTCAGCTGCGGGTTGGTTCGACAAAGCTTGGATAAGCAAACTTACCAATCCTTTCACGATCATGGCATCGCTGTCGCCTTCAAAAATCACTTTTTGTTCGTCGTTCAAGTAGCTATGCAGCCAAACTTTCGACTGGCAGCCTTTGATTATTTTATCTTCCGTTTTGTGTTTTTCGTCAAGCGGAGGCAGTTTCTTACCCAATTCGATGAGGTAGGCATATTTATCGTCCCAGTTATCGAAGAGATTGAAGTTTTCTACAATTTCATCTTGGATGGCGGTAATACTCATAAAGCAGCACGTAAAAGTAGGTTAGATGTATTCATTTCAACCACAAAGCTTGCAGAAGGTTTGAAAAAATGAAAGACAGAGCAAGCATATACCTTGATAAATGGCTTCTGGCACATAATAAATAGGTTCATAAATATCACCTTACAACACAAAAAAAGCAGGCTTAGTTTCTTGTAAGGTGGGAAGGGGAGGATTCTCCTGAACTTCTTGGCAGTAATATATCAGCAGAGATTTATAATCTATCAAAGCAATCGCACAAGCAAATACTGATTACTTATTGAAACTTTGTTTTTGATGAAGTTTTAATTTGAACTCCACTCACACCAGCCGGAGCGACGGGGCAGACAGGAAAAGATTTTGGCGCTGCTGTAAATTCAAATCAACCTTTTTGTAAATTGGCTTTGTATTCACGTTCAATGAGGATGAAGTGGGATTTTATACCCTATAATCGAAATGAAAATATATTTTTATGCCCAACAAAACGAGCAAATTGGCCCGTTTTCTTTCGAGGAGTTTGTTCAACAACCGCTTACCCCCCAAACCTGGGTATGGAAACAAGGACTTCCAGGATGGATCAAGGCCGGTGAAATGCAGGAGTTGCAAACTATGTTTGTAGAAATACCATCTGTTCCAACTGCGCTGCCTTACGACCCCACCTACAAAGGAGAGCCTTGGGCAGTAGGTTTTTCTATTTTTTGCCTTGTTTCGACGGTGATATCGCCTTTTATATTCATTGCTTACTTAGAGCAAAACAAAGGGTCGTTGAAAGCATTTTTTATAGCTTTTTTGTGGGTGTTGATTGTTTTGCCTTATGCCTTGATGGCCTTAGGCTTGATTTGCGTGGTTTGGACAATGTGGATAGCACACAAGCAAAACCGGAATATATGGCTTTGGGGGGCTTTGGCCTTGTTTCTCAATGTCATTGCTTTATTGGCCATCGCTTCGCAACGGAAACTGAATAAGCCTGACCGTTAATTATCAGAATAATTGGCTTGGGCTGTAATAGAATAACCTTCCGATTAAAATAGGGAAGGCTTTCAACAGTCAATGGGTGCTGCGTAACACACCCTCAAGCAACCAACGATTATGGGGCTTCTCTTGGTAGTTTGGCGATTTTATTCGATAGAAATATCATAGAGGTTTCAAAATCTCTTGGATTTCCAAACCTCTTACGTTTGCAAAT
>DMHB01000329.1 GCA_003449595.1 Microscillaceae bacterium
CGCTCTTCCGATCTATGTTGTGAAGAACAAGTGTAAAATCGTAATCTTATCTTCTTCTAACAACAAAAAAGACATTGCCAAAATCGTTGATAATTCCCATGTGATTAAGTTTGTAACAAAGCCTTTGACAGAAAAAGCTTTGGAAGAAGTGAGAGATGCGCTATCAAAAAAGGTAAAATAACCTTCAATAGCTTTTTATTGGTTATTTACTCCGTACCCTTATCATCTTTTAGATCGCCTTTGATGTTTACTGAAAGAACAAAAAAGGAGGTCTTTTCATTTATCTTTCTAAACTCCATATCGAGGGGGCTGCCCGCAATGATGGCCACGTGGATGAGTCCTATACCTGCTCCCTTGCTTCTTTCTTTTTGAGGGGCACTTCTTTGCTCTCGTTTATACTCTCGAAGGGCATCTTTATCAAGCGAATTAATCTTCTGACAACTCTCCATCAAGTCATCTACATGGGCATTATCCACTAAATTTCCACACGAGAATCGATAATGACTGTCTTCGTGTGTAATCAATATGGTGCCCATACTATTTACTTTTTGGTCAAATTCTATCTTTTCTGCCGAGTAGTACAAAATATTTTGAGATAATTCCATAAACACAGCAAACACTTTTTTACTGGCTTGCGGTTTTTCAGCTAACTTATTTCGTATATCGCGGCTCAACTCCGACATAATTACATCCGTAATAGGCCCACGATACGACACCACTACATTGTCTTGGTGAGTAAGATCAAAATATTTGAATATATCAAACTCTTCGTTAGATGCCATAATAAATTGAAAGTCGGCTAAGTACAAATGAAAACTTTTACAAGTATAAAAGTTCTTTTCCAAATTTACATCTTTGAACAGAAAATTAGTCCCAAACAGTTGCCCCAACAGACCATAGAAGAGCTGCATAGGCTTTTTCATATTTGCTTTTGAGCGCTTCTAATTTGACTTGAGATTCAATCAGTTTAGATTCACGTGCGTTGATTAGAAAGAGTGAACTTTCGCCATTGTCAAATTTACGTAGCTCTGCATCGCGAAGCGTCTGATAATTATCGACCATTAGTTCTTGTTCTTGCATGAGTGCTGCAAGCGTCATCAACTCATTGTAATTGGCTAATACATTGTTTTGAATTTCTCGGATGGTTTGGGTTCTTTCAAAGTCGGTTTGATCTTGCTTGATCAGTACTTGTTGAATTTTACTGCGTTCTTTCCTCAAAAAAAGCGGAAATTCAAAGTTGAATCCCCATTTAAAATTTTGACTTGGGGCAAACCCACGTTGTAAGGTAGCATCGGTGGTGCGAAAGGCAGCGCCAGCTGAGCTGAGCAGGTTATAGCTAAAATCTATCCTCGGTTTCAAGCGGTCTTTTTGCAACCGCTCTTCAATGGTCAATTGTTTTAATTTAAAGTTTAATTTGACTACCTCCGGGTGAAACAACTCAGCCTGTTCTAATAACTCATCCAACCGATTTGTTGAAATCTTTCTATTGCCGGGTATAATTTCTTGGGGGATAATATTTTCGGGAATTTCTAAGGGAACTTCTTCAGCGCCCCACAGGTAATTTGAGGCCAATAAGCGGGCATTTTGCAATTCTAAGGCAGCTTGTTTGAGTTGAATGTCCCTGTCTTGCAAGGTTATCTTCGCTTCTACTGAGTCAATGCCGGCTAAATCGCCTACCAAAACGCGTTCTTTTACTGCTCTGAAGCGCACATTGGCTAAATCATAGCCTATCTTAAACAACAAGTATTGTTGGTACGCAAAATACCACTCCCAATAATCTTTGGCAGCCTTTATCAGTACTTTATTGACTTCTTTGATGCGTTCGGCCTCGTTAATTTCACGCAGAAACTCTGCTTGGCGCAAGGTGGCGCGGCGGGCGTCAATCAATAATCCTTGCCCAATAGGTACTGTAATACCTACGAACAACAAACCATTTTCGGGGGTAGTCAGTGCAGGATTAAGAAATTGCCCTCGGTTTAACTCATAGCCGGCTTTTACTTCTCCTATCCAAATAGGAGCCTTGAGCCGAGCTTCGAGCAAGTCGAAATAATTTTTGTCATCAAACTGTTTATTTTCATATTCTGCTTCAAGTTTTGGATCAAATGCCCCCCGCATCATCCTGATTTCTTGTTGGGCAAATCGGTTCAACAAACCGGCTTGTTTTACAATGGGGTGGTTGGCTGTAATTTGTTGGTAAAACTCCTTCAGGGTTAGTATTTGCTGGGGCGGAGGTGTATTTTGCGCCTTGAGTGGCAACTTTCCAAATCCCAGAAAAAATAAAAAAACAAAAATAGGTGTACAAAAAGAAAACGTGTGTTTCATAATTAAACTAAGAAAGCCGAGGCAATTCTATCAAAAAATGGTATGACTCCCTTGTTAGGGATAAGCATTTTGAAGGTCAAAAAGGGGATTATTTTTTTACTTTGATTTTTGTTTTTAAGTCACTTTTGGTGTCTTTCTTTTCGTTTTCGTCAGGTTCAGCGTATAAACTGGGAGGAAAGCCATTCAACTGCCGCCATATTTCGTACCAAACCGGCACATCGTCTAACATAACCCAGCCATAAACCCCCGACCCTATGCGGAGTTGTTTGGGCCATTTTTCACCTTTTTCAGGCACTACTAACACCCTAAATTTGCCTTCTTTGCTATCTACATAATCAATTACTTTGACAGAACCACCAAAAGTACCTACCGAAACACTGGGCCATCCTGAAAATTGTAGGGCAGGCCACCCATCAAACTCTAAGCGAACGTGGCGGCCTTTTGCAAGCAAGGGTACATCCATAGCTCGCACATAAATTTCGGCAGCCACATCAGGTTCAGCCGGCATAATGGTAGCAATCCCATCGGTTTCTTTGATGGTTTCGCCAATACCCGACTTCATAGCCTTTACAATATAGCCATCTTGGGGAGCTAAAATATAGTATTGATTATTCCTTATCACCATATTGGCATATTTGTTTTTCAACTTGGCAAGTTCCGACTGTGCATCAGCCAGATAACCCAAGGCAGAACTTTTATCAGATTCTGATTTGGCAATTTTGTCTCCATATTCTGCCCTGAGCGAGTTAAGCTCGATGAGGGTGTTGATCATTTCATTTTTAGATACCAAATACTTATTTTCAAGTGAAATAAGCTTTGCACCTGTTTCTTGTAGTTTAAGTTTGCGGCGTTCCAATTCAGTGAGCGAAATAAGCGATTGCTCGTATAGAGTATTATACCGGTCAAACTGTATTTTAGCTACCTCATAGTTTACCTTTTCTGCTTGGTACTCGGCACTATCAGAGGTAACCTTGAGGAGGGCTTGTTGATATTTGTTTTGAGCTTTTTGCAAGCTTAGTTGTAATCCTTGTCCTAACGCACCCAATTGGCTATCTAAGGCGCCAAGTTTTCGGTTGGTAGCCAAAATAGCATCCCTTTTGGCATTGAGTTGATCCTCCAAGCGTCTGAGTAGTTCCGGGTCGAAATAGTCATCTTTAATCTCTTCAAGCACGACCAAGGTGTCGTTCTTATTGACAAATTGCCCTTCAATCACACGCCATTCTTTAATTCTACCGGGGATGGCCGTGTGTACTTCCTGAGGGCGATCTTGAGGGTTTAGTGCGGTCAAGGTGCCGGTAGCTTCCACGTTTTGCTGCCAAGGCAAAAAGAGTGATAAAAATATCAAGCCACCAATGCCTACCAACCAAACTGATAGCACACGAGCTGTACGTGGGGTGCTTAGGGTTTTGAGCGAATAAGTGTTGGTCTCGATAAATTTTTTGTCGATTTTCCCTTTTGAAATCTCTA
>DMHB01000230.1 GCA_003449595.1 Microscillaceae bacterium
AAGAGATTGGAGCAAGCAATTTGATAAACTTAACTTAGATATATTTTGCATACGTAAGATACCTCTTTAGGTTATCGATATTTGAATTACGGCAAAATCAAACTGGAATAACCTTCCTTGACAAGGAATGTTTTTTGAACTTTGTTCAATTTTATAGAACTTAGAAACTCGAATTCTACAAGACCCCATTACGCAATGAAAAAAATATTCTTAGGATGGATAATAATACTCGTTTGGTGTAGCCAAACAGTTACTTGGGCACAATCTTGGGCCTCGATGAACGATGAAGGTACTAAGCTTTTTGCAGAGGGCGATTTCCCCTCGGCAGCACAAACACTTGAAAAAGCCAAACTACAAGCAGTGCAAGAATTTACTGCCGAAAGTGCCCAATATGCTACCACAGCGCTCAATTTGGCCGAAACCTATCGCGCACTCAAAGAGGCCGCCAAAGCAGCGCCCTTGTATAGTGAAGCAGCAGCTTTGTTTAAAAAAATAAACGGGGCAACCTCTGGCGAGTATGCAGTAGCGCTTATCAACCAAGGCTTGTTTTTGGTTGAGCAAGGCAAATCGAAAGAAGCAGAACTCTTGTTAGTAGAAGCCTTAAAAATCGATGAGGCTACTTTGGGCAAACAAAGTCCTGAGTATGTAAGCGACCTCAACAATTTGGCCGATCTTTACCTATCTAATGGGCAAATCAGAAAAGCCATTCCGCTTTACGAAGAAGCCCTTGCCCTCAACAAAGCACTTGGCGGCGAGAAGAACCCCGAGTTTGCCCTTTCGCTTACCAACTTAGGTTCGGCTTATTTTCAGTTGGGCGAATATCCAAAGGCTATGCCCTTTTACGAACAAGCACTTGCTTTGCGTAAAGAATTGTTCGGCGAAAACCACCCCGAGTATGCTTTGTCGCTCAACAATTTGGCTTCGGTATATATCGAGCAGGGGCAGTTGCTCCAAGCAGAACCCCTTTTGGTAGATGCTTGCAATGTGCTGCAAGCCCAAAACCAGCCCAAGCCTTACGCTTTGGCTTTGTCGAATTTGGCCAGTCTTTACGAAAACTCGGGCAGCTTCGGACAAGCAGAAGAAGCCTATAAAAACGCCCGCCAAATATTTGAGGCCATAGGCACCCAACGTTCAGCCGATTATGCGCAAGCTACTGCCAACTTGGCCGGGGTTTATTTGGCGCAAGGGTTATTTACGCAAGCCGAACCGCTATTTGAAGAAGCAGCCAAAATAAGGGCAGAAGTCAGTGGGAAAGAAAGCAATAGCTATATCTCGTCGCTCAACGACTTGGCTTTGTTGTACGAAAACCAAGGTTTGTACGCCAAGGCGATGCCGCTTTATGTGGAGGCCGTTGGACTGATTGAAAAAGGTGGCGCGCAAGACGAACTGCTGTATATCACAATTTTGGGCAACTTAGCGGGCTTATATGTGGACGAGGGTTTGAATGACAAAGCACTCCCGCTTTATGAAAAAGCCTTGCAACTATCAAAGCAATACTTGAGCAACACCCACCCGCAGTATATCAAAACACTGAACAACTTGGCTTTTTATTACAATAGCCAAGCCCAATACGACAAAGCCTTGCCGCTTTTGACCGAAGCTGTGGCTGCTGCCCAAACCTCGGTAGGCGACGAGCATCCGCTTTATGCACAATCGCTCAACAACTTGGCTTTTTTATATCTCAATCAGTTTGAATACAACGAGGCCGAACCACTTTTGCAGATTTCTTTAGACATCACCAGAAAGACATTGGGGGCAAACCACCCCAACTATGCCACTACACTCAATAGCTTGGCTTCTTTGTATCGATTACAAAGTAAATTTGACGAGGCCGAACCACTTTATCGTGAAATTTTACAGAACAAAATTGCTCAAATTCAAAATCTTCTACCTTCTTTAGCCGAAGACGAACGCAAAGAGTTTATCCAAAGTATTAAGTTTTTCTTTGAAGATTACTACGCCTTTGCTACCGGCTATTTCCAAAAAAATCCGGCGGTGGTTGCCCAAGTGTTCGACCTTCAGCTGATTATGAAAGCGCTGATATTTAACTCTACGCAACGGATGCAAAGCCAAATACTAAATTCGGGCGATGCGCAGCTGCTGGCGCAATACAGAAACTGGAAGAGCGAACGGGCGCGCTTGGCTAAAATGATTCAACTTTCTTTTGAAGAAAAGAAGAAGCAAGGCATTACACAAGGCCAAGAAGACCAGCTAAAGGCGGATGTCAACCGTTTGGAAAAAGAACTTTCGCAACAATCGGCCTTGTTTGCTGCCAATGCGTCTGTCGATCAACTCACTTGGAAGGATGTACAAAAGAAATTGCAACCCAACGAAGCCTTGGTTGAAATTATTCGCATTCGTACTTTTCAGAAGCAGCCCGGCAAAGACACCCTGTACTTGGCTTTGGTATTGACCTCCGAAACCACCGAAACGCCCGAAATGGTGGTGTTAGACAATGGATATTTGTTAGAAAACAGGTACCTGAAGTACTACATCAAAAAAATCAAAGACCAAAGTGCTGAAAGTTATACCTATGAAAAGTTTTGGGGAAAAATTCAGGAAAAAATCCAAAACAAACAAAAAGTCTATGTCATCGCCGATGGGGTGTATCACAATATCAACCTGAATACCATTTACATAGAAGACAAAGACAAATTCTTAGGCGAGATGTTAGATATACAAATGCTCAGCAACGCCAAGGATATTTTAAAAACCGGCAACCAGGCATTTGCACCTAAAGAGGTATTCTTATTTGGTTTCCCCGACTATGAAGGAAAATCTCTTGCTTTGCAGAACGAGACAGGCCAAGACGCTATGTTAGCTGCCCTCAACAAAGAAGAAACCAAACGTCAGTATGTGGAAGCCAATGGTAAGATAGCCCCACTACCCGGTACCAAAGTAGAAATCGAGAACATCGCGCAATACTGCACTTCTCAGAATATACCCGCCAAAATCTTTTTGGAAGGCGATGCACAAGAAGAGGCAGTTAAAAAACTGAAAAGCCCGCAAATATTGCACATCGCCACACACGGCTTTTTCTTGACCGATTTGCCCGATAATATCAACAACCGCCAAGGATTTGCATCCGATCAAGCACCACTTACTGCCTCTAACCCTTTGTTACGCTGCGGTTTGTTTTTGGCCAATGCCGAGAAAGGATTGCAAGTTGGCGAAATTCCCGGCAAAGATAACGGCGTACTCACCGCACAAGAAGCGATGAACTTAGATCTCGAAAACACCGGCTTGGTTGTGCTTTCGGCTTGTGAGACTGGCTTGGGCGAAATCCTCAATGGAGAAGGAGTATATGGTTTGCAGCGCGCTTTTCAGCAAGCCGGTGCGCAAAGTGTGATTATGTCGCTTTGGACTGTAAACGATGCTGCTACACAAGAAATGATGAGTAGTTTTTATGAAAATCTTTTGGTAAAAAAGCAGCCCAAGCGCGAAGCCTTTCACAATGCCCAGTTGGCTTTGAAGAAGAAATATCCTGAACCCTATTATTGGGGGGCGTTTATTATCATCGGCGAATAATGCAAGATTGTGCCAATGAATAAACTTTTCTGAACGCTGGCTATAGCTGCCCGGTAGGTTACTTGCCGGGCAGTTTTTTTAGTGGCCTATCAGCACAAAAGCACCCCAATAATAAGGTTCTTTGAATTTTTGGCGCACTGTCTGCTGGGCTTGGAAGAGTGCCTCTGACTTGGGTAGTCGTTGTACCAGCAAATACTCATAGAAAGAAGTCATCAGTAGGGTAGTAGCTTCATCCGATACTTTCCATAACGACATCAGCACAGCATCGGCCCCAGCCTGAAGAAAAGCCCTTTGAAGCCCATAGACACCCTCGCCTGTAAGCACCTCGCCCAAACCTGTTTCGCAGGCAGACAATACCACCAGTTCCGTTTGCGCCAAGCCGAGTTGTAAGGCTTCTTGGGCTGTCAAAATGCCGTCGTTGTTGGCAGGCAAGGGCATACCTCGGAGGGCTTGTTCGGCACCAGCCAACAGCAACCCGCTGCGCAAAAGAGGATTTTGGACGAGCTTGATTACCTGGTTTCTGATTTGCTCATTTTTATTGACAGGAGGAAGATTTGCCAGAAAAAAACCGTGGGTGGCGATATGCAAAATCGAAGGATTTTGTATTCTGTTAAGTACCATCTCATTAGCATTGTCTCCGGTTAGCACCTTGCAGTTCAAGCCCAACGGACGGGCGATGGTCTCAATATTTTGGACTTCTTGCAATGTACCCGGAAGGCTTGCTATCAAAATCGAACCATTGGTTAATTCAATAGGTAAAAAGCTTCTGGAAATATAGGTTGTACTGTCGGCAGTCGTTTTTTCTGACAAATTTACTTGATAACTGGGGCTGCCCAATAAAAGCAATTCGTTGGTCAGTGCTAATTGTTTGCCCGACTTGGCTGTTTGTAAATCTTTGGCATTGGCCAAAAGGCTGATTTGTAGTTTATCTCCAACATATTCACCGGTTTCAGGATGGGCTAAGGTGGCTAAGTTGACAAGGTGATAAACGCCATCGGCGCATAAATATACTTGGGAGATAGAGGGGGGTAATTTTGCTTGAATTTTAGACCAAAATTGGCCATAACTATAATCGTCCGAGTTTTGATTGTTGATTTTGTTCAAGTAATAGGTATAAT